>JAFGWG010000071.1 GCA_016937255.1 Bacteroidales bacterium | reverse complement strand
TCTAAGTAAATACTTATCTCATCAGAAATATTTACTATTCTGTTGAAAATATAAATATTATTTCTATATTTACCTAATCAACATTCTAATATATGAAAGAATTACTGCAATACATTGCCAATTATGTAAATGAAATGGTGTATTTACATGATGAGAAGGGACGCATTTTACAAGTAAATTCTTCATCAGTAAAACAAACCGGATATACCGAAGCGGAGCTTCTTTCCAAAACCATATTTGACATGGATCCGGATGCAGGAATTCGAAAGGACCATGAAATAATTTGGCCGAATCTATTAAAAAAAGAGTCTTTTAAGACATTTGAATCTCGACACAAGAAAAAAAGTGGCGAATGTATTAATGTGGAAATCACGCTTAGAAAAGTTGAGCTTAATAAAGAAATGCTCTTTTTAGCCATTGTTAAAGACATTAGCGAAATAAAACAAGTAAAGGCAATTGTTGAAGAGAAAGAAGATTTCATGAACCAAATTTTTTACTCGGCACCTTGTGGCATGATTTATCAGCTTGCCGATGGTCGCGTAATAAAATGGAATAAAAAAGCCGAAGATATATTTGGCATATCTGAAAAAGAAATAATTGGTAAAACTTCTCTATCTTTTCCATGGCAAGTATTTGATAACGATGAAAATGAATTTAAAAGCAACGAACACCCCTCTATTGTAACACTTGAAACCGGAAAACCATGTCATAATATCAATATGAAAGTGGTTCGCAGCGATGGTTCTCACTCATGGATTTTAATCAACACAAACCCCATATTCAATAATAACAATAGCATTAAAGGCGTTGTTGTTTCTTTCAACGATATTACAGAATTGCGTCGAATGCGACAAACTGTTATCGACAGTCAGAACCGAATTGCCGACATTCTTGAGTCGATTCCAGATATAATTGCCGAAGTAAATCAAAATAAAATTTATACATGGGGAAATGATGCTGCTTATGAGTTTTTTGGAGATGATTTTATCGGGAAAAAGGCCTCCGACTTTTTCCATGGCAGCGAAGATATTTACAACAAGGTTTCCCCCCTTTTTGATGGTTCTGAGAATCTGATAGAAATAAACAGTTGGCAAAAAAGGCAAGATGGTGAAATACGTCTGCTATCGTGGACTTGCCGTAGTATTCGAGATGCCAGCGGTAATGTAACCGGAACTCTTTCGGCTGCAAAAGACATAACAAAGCTTCATTTTATTACTGAAGAACTTAAAATAAGCGAAGAAAAGTTTAGCAGTGTATTTCATCAATCGCCAATCGGAACCGAGTTATACGATAAAAACGGTAAATGCATACTCATTAACAAAGCCATACAGAATATTTTTGGTATTATCAACCCCGACGAAATTATCGGCTTCGATTTATTCGACGACCCCAACCTAAGCAATGAAACAAAATTTCGCATTAGGCAAGGCAATAGTTTTACCTATGAGTTTGAGTTCGATTTCGATTTGGTAAAAAAGTATAATCTTTACAAAACCAATAAAAATGGCAAAATACTATTACAATGCAATATTAATCCATGGTTAATTGATAAAAAACCAGGCGGTTATTTCTTACACGTTACCGATATAACCAAGCAAAAGAAATTGGAACAAAGTATCATCAATTATGAAATGAAAGAGAAAGAACAAATTCAGAAAGAATTAATTAAAACAAAAGAAGAATTGATTCGTTCTACACAATTAGCTACTATAGGACAAGTTAGTGCCTCTATATCGCATGACTTGAAAAATCCTCTTGGCTCGATACGAAATGCAACTTATATTCTTCGAAAAAAATGTCCTACCAATCATGTTGATACACAAATTATTCAATATATAAATATTATTGAAGAAGAATGCATCAGTGCCAACTCAATTATCGAAAATGTTTTAACCCTTGCACGGCAAGGAAAGATAAAAAAAGAAAAATGCAAACTTGAAGATATTTTAAACGATGCGTTGCATTCAGGCAAATTTATTAATGATGTTCAAATACATTATATAAACAACTCTTCAGATGCAGAAATATTTTGCGATAGGTCTCAATTGAGGCAAGTCTTTGTTAATCTAATTCAAAACACCATTCACGCAAAGCCCGAAAACGCCCAAATTACAATTGAGTATAAGCAAATAAATTATCAATTTTTTATACGATATTCAGACAATGGACCCGGAATTGATAACACACTGAAAAACAAAATTTTTGAGCCACTCATCAGTTCAAAAACCGAAGGCAGCGGACTGGGATTAACCATTTGTAAAATGATTGTTGAAAAACACAGAGGCACCATTAAAGCAAGCAACGGAAAAGAAGGCGGGGCTTGTTTTGAGATTGTTTTGCCGGTAGAATAAGGGTTACTCCGAATTGTTTTTAATTAAATACACCCCGGCCACAGACTTCAAAAGTCTTTCGCTTCGCACTATTTAAAGCATAGTATTAAAATATATCTTTAAGCTGTCATCCCTTCGCAGAAACCTGAAAGGTTTACCATGTATGTGCGATGAAAACTTGTCAGGTTTTGCTATGTATGTGCAATGAAAACCTGTCAGGTTTTAGAATATATGCAAATCTTCACATATTATATATTTATGTTAAGAAACATAGATCTCATCTCAAATTCTTGCAAAAGCCACTTTGAAGTAATATATTTACATACTTCAATTTCATCTATTTAGTTGTCTTTCTTGTAACAGTATTAAAGGAATGTATGGCAATACTAAATAAAGACATAGGTTTTCAAACCAGAATTCGCTCCAGAGCTGAAGCTTTGCGAAAACTTCCTTTGCAACATGCACAAATAAAGGATCTTATTCATTTTATAAATACATCTAAAAGCAAAAATTCTGTATTATATGTTCATATTCCTTTTTGTAAAAAAAAATGCTCATTTTGTGTTTATGCAAAAAACGACTATAATGAAGATATGATAAAGTCTTATTTTCAAGTACTGGAAAGGCAAATTATCGAGCATGCAAAACTGATTAACTTTTCAAAGAGTATTTCAGCAGTATATTTTGGAGGGGGCTCCCCCAGTTCGGTCCCCATTTCATATATAGAAAAAACGCTGAACATCATAAACAAACACTATACATTACAAACAAACTGCGAAATCACACTTGAATGTTCTGTTTGCGATATTTCAGACGACTACTTGTATCATTTATCAAAGAGTCAGTTTAACAGAATTAGCTTTGGCGTTCAAACATTCGACACGGAAATAAGGAAGTCTATTGGAAGAATCACAGCTAAAGAAACTGTAATTGAGAGAATTACAAAAGTCAGAAATCATTTCGATAATGTTTTCATCGACCTGATCTATAATCTTGAAAACCAAACAAAAAGAATCATTCAAGACGATCTTGAGCAAATGAAGAAACTGGATCTTTCAGGTTGCAGTATATACCCTCTCATTGACTTCTCGAAAAAGAAAGATTCGACCAGCAATAACGATTCGGAAAACCATGAGAATGAGTTTTCACTCTATAAAATTATTGATGATTATTTAGATTCAGAATTGAATTGGAAAAGACTTACTGCACATCAATACAATAGCAAAACTATAGGCAGTAGCTCATACGTTTATTCTGTTTCGTCAGGTGCCAATATTCATGCATTTGGATGTGGTTCGGGTGGAAAATACGGTCCTTTCAGATACTTCACTGTTAATGATATTGAAAAATACATCGAAACTGCGAATATTTCAGTGTTTGAAGCAGCAAAAACATTCAAAATATCTGAAAACTTCACTATATTTGATACTTTATTGGAACTTCCCGAAATACTATCCATTAACAAAGACTACGTGAAGCAACTACCCCAAAATATAATCAAGTGCATCGATAAACTGATTTCAATAGATTTAGTTTCACCGAAAAGAAATGCTTATCATTTGACTCAGAAAGGGCGTTTCTGGACTGCAAATATCGCTTCATTTCTAATCGAGTCAATATTTCTGCACAACCAATCACAAAACCCATCACAACATGAATAAAGATATTAATATTAGAGCTTTATTAATTGGCAAAGCCCCATTATTGGCAGAAAAAATTGTGGAATTGCAGTACAAATTGCAGTCAAAATTCTGGAAACCTTATGGATCTAAAGGACGAATGATTTCTATTCGCGATGCCGGATACCATATTCCTTTTTTAGCAGAAGCCATTGAACTTCAAGATCCGGCAATTTTTACCAATTACGTGGCTTGGGTAAAAAAACTATTCCGGGGCCTTAATTTTCCGGATGAAGTAATGATTGTAACACTGCAATGCACAGATGAAGTGATCAAGGCAGAATTTCCAAAGGATATTTACGACCAAATACACCCGTTTATTTTTGCCGGTATCGAACAAATGAACAAAGAAGTTGCTAATCAGCAGAGATATATTGATGCCATTGCCCCAAAAGATGAACTTGCCCGACAATACATTGCTGCATTGCTAAGTGCCAATCGAAAAAAAGCATCAGATCTTGTGCTTAAAGCTGTTGACAGTGGCATCCCTGTGAAAGATATTTACATGAATGTTTTTCAAAAATCTCAATATGAAATTGGTCGTCTATGGCTAGAAAACAAGATTTCTATTGCCAAAGAGCATTATTGCTCTGCTGCAACCCAGCAAATAATGTCGCAATTATATCACTATATTTTTGACACAGAGAAAAAAGGTGCCAATATGGTTGCGGCAAGTGTAGGAAGTGAGTTGCACGAAATAGGAATACGAATGGTGGCCGACTTTTTTGAAATGGATGGATGGGATACCTATTTTATGGGCGCCAACACTCCCCTGCCCAGTATTATTTCGGCCATAAAAGAAAACGATGCCAAAGTTCTTGCGCTTTCTGTGGCCATACCATACCATTTGTCGACATTAAACGATTACATTGCAAGCGTACGTGAGGAACTAAACGGCTCGGTAAAAATCCTTATCGGCGGATATGCCATTAATGCATTGGGTGAAAGCCGCAATAAAATTAATGCCGATGGATATGCTGCAGATGCAGAATCTGCTATTAAACTCGCAAATTCATTTATATAATATAACTAACCATGAACGAAATTAAAGGTTGTGCTTTTATTTGCAATGAAAACGGAACCATTACCCATGTGTTTAAGGATGATTTCGAAATGATTCCGAGCGATATTTCCATTATGTTTACCAGTTTGATTAAACCCGAATCCGTTTCATCTGCATTAAATATGCTAACAGAAGTACGGCAAAATAAAGTGGCTTTCGATTATCGTTTGCGATTAAAATACAATGAAGAATTTGATGATTTATATTTCATGTGTATGGAAATTGGCGGTGAATTTCTTGTTATTGGAGCCGACAACCATCACGAAGCCATAGAATTGTCGGAACAATTGAAAGCCATAAACAATGAACAATCGAATCAAATCAGAAAACTTATAAAGCAAATGGTTAAAGAAGATTCAAAAGAATCGGAGGAAATATTCGATGAAATATCGAAGCTGAATAACGAATTGGTGAATACACAAAGAGAGCTAAATAAAAAGAATGTTCAGCTGCATAAACTCAACGAAATCAAAAACCGTTTTATCAGCATGGCTGCTCATGACTTACGAAACCCATTAAACAGCATCATGCTTTATAGTGAAATGGTTGAGTGCGAAGCAGCTGATCTCAGCGATTCTCAAAAGCAATTCCTCAAGGTCATTAATGATTCAGCAAGTTTCATGCTTTCCCTAGTAGATGATTTACTTGAATACGGAAAAATTGAATCGGGACAGGTTGAACTGAATATCCGTGAATTTGATCTTTGCAAAGCCATTCAGAAAACCATTTCTGTATTACAGCACAGAGCAAGTGAAAAGAAGATTGAAATCGTTTTCAATTCAATCTCCGATCAATGCGTTCTGCAAGCCGACGACATGAAAATTGAACAAGTTTTACAAAATTTGATCGGAAATGCCATAAAATTTTCTTTCGAAAACACAAAAATCATTGTTACCCTTATCGAAGAAAAATCAAAAATAAAACTGAGTATAGAAAACACCGGAATTGGTATTCCACCGGATAAAATTGACACAATCTTTAAACCTTTTACCAAACAATCCAATGGAACTGGTGAAGAAAAAGGCACAGGGCTAGGGCTTTTCATTGTAAAAAGAATACTCGATGCACATAAAGCAAGTATTATTACCGAGTCGGTACCCAACGAAAACACTATTTTTACCGTACATTTTTCCAAAAATTTAAACACATGATAAACCCAAAAAGTATTGTCTTGCTTGAAGATGAAGCACCGTTAAGGAATGCCTTAAAAAAGCTATTGGAAGCACAAAACTATTTCGTTAGAGACAGTACAACAATAGCAAGTGCAAGAAATGCCATCGTAGAATTAGAGCCTGATCTTATAATAATGGATGTAATGCTGCCCGACGGAAACAGTAGCGAATTAATTGAGGAAGTTCTTGCAATGGAAAAATTCAGGAATACTCCAATAATTCAAATGTCGGGGATAAAAAAAGAGGCAAGCGATTTAAAAAATGCACTTGAATTAGGTGCAATTCATTACATGACTAAACCTATACAAATAAGCGAGTTTATCGACAAGATTTCACTCATTTTCAGGGTTTCTGATTTGGAAAGAAAGCACAGAGATCTTGAAAAAAGATACAACCACATTTTTACTTATTCAAATGACCCTATCATCACTATAAACCAAACCTGCGACATTATTTCATGCAACGAAGCATTTGAACATCTACTTGCTAATAAAGAAGTTAATATTCTAAAAATGAACATAAATGACCTATTTAATGACAAGAACAAAAAAAAATGGAATGAAATGTTTAGTTTGATTAACGAAATTGAAAAAATACCTTCATTCACTCTTGACATATTCGATTATTATAAAAATACATCTACGGTAGAAGTTTTTTTAAGCAAATCGTTTCAAAATAAAAACTGGGAACCAGTTTATTTGGTTTTTTTAAAAGAAAAACACATTCAAAAATAATTTTTTTTGTTAAATACTATAAATCGATGTATAAATAATTGTGCTTATATTAATATAAATGTATATTTGAACACATAAAATAAACAAAGATTATTATTGAAACACAAACTACTTCTACAAAAGCAGAAACAAGTGATTAAAAAAATTATTAAAAAACATGAGCCGGCAAAAAACTTCAGATAAAAGCAAAGCAACGAATTCAGAAAGAGACCAAATTGTGCCTGTAATAAATGATTATCCGATTGTTGGAATTGGTGCATCGGCCGGAGGGCTGGAAGCTCTTGAAGAGTTTTTTAAAAATTTACCCAATAATCCGGGGGCAGCTTTTGTTATTATTCAGCATTTATCGCCCGATTACAAAAGTCTTATGAAAGAACTTTTGCAGCGCTATACAAATATTCCTATACATGTGGCTAGTGATGGGATGAATGTTGAATGCAATCATATTTATCTTATCCCACCGAAGATGAACATGAGTATTTTCAATCGAAAGCTTCAACTATCAGAGCAAGACAAAAAACGAACATTAAACCTACCTATCGATATTTTTTTTCGATCATTGGCCAAAGACCAGCATAAAAACGCCATTGCCATAGTATTAAGCGGCACCGGAAGTGATGGAGCCTTAGGTATTAGAGATATTAAAGAGTTCGGGGGTATTACCATGGCACAAGACGATCAAAGTGCAAAATTCGATGGAATGCCTAAGTCATCAATAAATACAGGCGTTATCGATATTATTTCTCCTCCCAATACATTGGCAGAAGAACTCATTAATTATATAAAACACCCATTTGTTAAAACAAAAGAAAAGATTGTTCAGATTCTTGAAAAAAACGAAACCGGTCTTGACAAAATAATGGCTATTATTCGTGAAAACAAAGGTGTTGATTTTAGCAATTATAAAGAAAGTACAATAGTTCGCAGATTGGAAAAGCGAATGAGCATAAATCAATTTATAAACATTAATGACTATGTAATGTTTCTTACCGGAAACGACAAAGAAATTGAAATTCTTTTTAACGAAATGCTCATTGGGGTTACGCGCTTTTTTAGAGAAGAAGAATCTTTTGCAAAACTTAAAAAAGACATTTTTCCAAAAATTTTTAGTGCTGTCGATAAAAACAGCGATATCAGACTTTGGGTTCCTGGATGTTCTACCGGAGAAGAAGCATATTCTTTAGCTATTATTTTAAACGAATATATGCATGAAAACAAAGACATTAGAAGTGTAAAAATCTTTGCTACTGATTTAGACCCGAGCTCAATAGAATTTGCAAGTACAGGTATTTACCCCACAAATATCAGTACCGATCTTACCCCCGATCGGCTGGTGCGCTTTTTCATAAATAAAGAAAACGGGTACCAGATTATCGAGCCTATTCGCAACATGATTGTTTTTGCAAAGCACAACGTTTTGCAAGATCCACCATTTTCAAAAATTAATCTTATTTCTTGCCGAAACCTGCTTATTTACTTTAACAACGAAAGCCAAACTAAAGTATTGGCTACATTTCACCTCGCCCTAAAAGAAAACGGGTACATGTTTCTTGGCAGCAGTGAATCGCTTGGTGAGCTTTCTGATGCTTTTTACACTCTAGACAGCAAAAACAAAATTTATTCGTATAAAAAAGGTTATACACCTACAGGTATATTACATTTTGGAACACCAAAAACTCACCGCGACACTTACCATTTAAAAAGTATAAATCCCTATTTAACAAACACGAAAAACAAACCCTTGGTGCTTGAAGATATTTTCGATGAAATACTTGGCGATTATTTCCCTCCGGCTGTTTTAACAGACTCAAACTATAATATTGTACACACCATTCACAATGTAAATAAATACCTTCAATTTCCAATTGGTCAAATGAGCATTAATTTGTTAAAAATGCTCAACAAGGATCTTTCTGTCATCATCAATGGTCTTATTCGACGCGTAGATAAAAGCAACACGCCTCTAACATTCGACAATGTTTTAAAAAACGAAGTCTCTTCACTAAGTATTTCTTGTCGCAAAATTATTCACAAAAGCTCCTCTGAAGTATATTTTCTAATTGCATTTATTGAAAAAGAGCAAAAAAACCTCATTGACGAGTCGGTAAAAATCAAGAGTCAGGATATCAATAAGCAATACATAGAGCGAATTGATGATTTGGAAAGGGAGTTACAGCACAAAAGTGAAAGTTTACAAGCCACTGTAGAAGAGCTTGAAACGTCAAATGAGGAATTACAATCATCGAACGAAGAGCTTATTGCATCAAACGAAGAATTGCAAAGCACCAATGAAGAACTTCAATCGGTAAATGAAGAATTGTATACCGTGAATGCAGAGCACATTAAAAAAATTGAAGAGATAAATGAATTGTATTCCGATTTAGACAACTTACTCGCCAATACCCAATCTGGCACTTTGTTTATTGACAGAAAAATGCATATTCGCAAGGTTAACAATATTGCATCGCAGCTTACAAAAATAATTCAACAGGATATTGGCCGGTCAATTAAGCAATTTGCACTCGATAATTTTTACAAAGGTTTTAATGCAGACATACAACATGTTTTTGACACATTAGATACCATTGACAGGGAAGTATTAACAGTCGACGGAAATTGGTATTTAACAAGGATTAAACCATACCGTACAGTAGAAAACGCGGTCGAAGGTATATTAATCACTTTTGTTGAAATTTCTTCATTAAAAAACACCCAACTGGAAAACATTGATTTGAATATTCGTTTAAAAATGGCCCTTGAAGTGGGCGAAATGACCTGGTGGGAATGGGATATTGAAAACGATAATATTGTAAGTGGTAATTTGCGTCATGAATTACTAGGATATAGAAAAAGTGAAATTGGAGATTCTTTTACTGAATGGCAAAAATTAATTCATCCCGAAGATAAATCGGTGGTTCAAAGCAAACTGGAAGAACATTTAAAAGGAAAAACAAAAAATTTCTCCGTCGAATACAGAGTAAAACATAAAGATGGTCATTATATTTTTGTTTTAGACAAAGGCAGTGTTGTTAAAAAAGGAAAAAACGGCAAAGCTATGAAGCTTATTGGCATTATAATGAATACCTCAAAAGAAAAAGAAATTGAAAAAAAACATAGCAGAGAATTAGAAATAGCCGACAATAAAATTATTGAAACTGAAAATCGTATTCAATTATTATTTAATACCATTAAAATTGGCGTTGTTTTTCAGAATAAAAATGGTGAAATAACTCAAGTTAACCCGGCTGCAGAAAGAATTCTCGGGTTAAGCATAGATCAAATGAACGGCAAAAAGTCTATCGATCCTGATTGGAAATCTATTCGAGTAGACGGAAGTAATTTTCCCGGCGAGCAGCATCCATCTATGCAAGCACTTAAAACAGGAAAGGTAATTGAGAATGTAGTAATGGGCATTTACAATCCTAAAATTAAAAAACATGTGTGGATTAAAATAAATGCATATCCATTAAAAACAGGTAAAAATACCTATATGGCATATACTACTTTTGAGGAAATTGTTAAACCAAATTAGAACTATGACTAATGAATACAAATTCCATTTTTCAAATCATTAGCCTCAAGTCATAAATTATTAAACGATAACCACATGCCCAAAGCCGACGATCTGAGACAAAAAGCACTCGAACTGCTAAAAAACAAAAAAGGCAAAGACAATCATCTGTATCAAATGAGTTTAGAAGAGCTTGTAGAAGAGTTGAGTATATATCAGATTGAATTGGAATATCAAAACAAAGAGTTGATTGAAACGCAAGAGAAGCTCTTTCAGGAAAAGGAGCGTTATACAGAATTTTTCAACAAATCGCCACTTGGGTATATTATTGTAAACAAAGACTTTATAGTAACAGATATTAACAATACCGCGTGCGATTTATTGGCAATTCCACCCAATCTTATTTGCAACAAACGCATTGAAAAACATATTGCACCAGAATCACAAGACGAGTTATACTTGTTTTTACGCAAAGCCTTCAAAGATAAATTGCGCAATAGTACGGTTATAAGTTTTCTCGATAAAAAAAAGCACAAGATACACACACGAATATTCAGTCTTCCGGAAAATGAGCTTGTAAAAATTGCCATTCTCGACATTAGCAATGAAATGGCCATTACAGAAATAGCCGAAAGAAATGCTTCTTTGCTTCATGAAGTACAAAATGCAGGACATTTGGGAATATGGACATGGTATATTGAAAAAAACCGTGTGGAATGGAACGATGAAATGTATAAGTTGTTTGGGCTGGAAAAAGAAAATGTATCAGGTGATTTAAATGAAATTATTGGTCGTAGCATACATCCCGACGATAGAGAAACTGTTGAAAAATCGAATTTAGCGGTAATCAATAATAAAAAGCCTCAGGAACTAGAATACAGAGTGGTATGGCCCGATGGATCCATTCATTACATTGAGGCCCATGCCGGAAAATTAATATTTAACAATGCCGGTGAGCCCATAGAGCTTTCAGGAATTGCCCGCGATATTTGCACTAGAAAGCATACCGAAAAAGCGCTTGCTGAATCGCAAAGGCAATATCATATCATTGCCGAGAAAGCCACAGACGTAGTTTGGCTTATGGATTTGAAGGGAAAGAGTTTATTTGTAAGCCCTTCTGTTATTAATTTCACCGGATATACAGAAGAAGAATATCTAAATCAAACCATTGAAGAACGTTTTACCGAAGAATCGGCAAAAATAGCCCGAAAATCACTTGAGCAGGAGCTTTTTGCATATACATATATTAAGAAATTACCAAAAAACTATTCCAAGCGATTAATACTCGATTATAAGTGTAAAGACGGAGAGATAAAAACAGGCGAAATTATAGTTACTCCATTTTTTGATGAAGAGTCTAATTTAATTGGGTTGCATGGTGTAACACGCGATATTACCAATGAAATATCCATTAAAAGAGAATTAGAAAAAAGCGAAAAAAAATACAGAGAATTATTTGAAAATATACCCAGCGGAATATACAGAACCACTCCAAATGGTAAAATTCTCGATGCAAATCCTGCTTTGGTAAAAATGCTGGAATACAACAGTTTAGAGGATTTACAAAAAATTAGTGTTGAAGAGGGTTATTTAAACAGTAAAGACAGAATACATTTTATTGAATATTTCAATAATCACGATTATTATGAAGGAAAATCGCAATGGAAAACAAAAAGCGGCAAAAGTATTTGGTTGGAAGAAAGAGCAGTAGCTATACACGATGAAAACGGAAAGATATTATATTTCGAAGGCAATGTTGTAAATATAACCAAAACCCAAATTGCACTTGACAAATTGCATGAAAGCGAAAAGCGTTTTCGGCACATGATTGAAAATGCTCCCATTCCAATCTTCATTCAATCCAATTTAAAATTTGCCTACGTAAACAAAGCCTCACTAAAACTTTTTGGAGCCGATAGCGAGTTGCAACTGGTTGGTAAAAATGTATTTGATTTCTTCCACCCCAATTATCACGAAGAAATTAAAAACAGAATAAAGCAAATAAACATAGAGAGAAAGAGTGTTGCAAATATTTACGAACAGCGCTACCTAAGACTCGACGGAACTGAAGTATGGGTAGAAACCAGCGGGGAGCCTATAGTTTTTGAAGGGTTAAATGGGGCTATGGTCTTTGCCCGAGATATCAACGACAAGAAAATAGCTGAAACTGAACTTAAAGAAAAAGCCCAATTGCTCAGTGATACAGGCAAAATGGCACGGATTGGCGGATGGCAAATAAACCTGGAAAATAATGAACTAACCTGGTCGGACGAAACATATAAAATTCATGAAGTTTCACCAGATCAAAGCCCCACCTTAGACAAAGCCATTGAGTTTTTTCATCCAGATGATCAACCAACTTTAATAAAAGCGACAAATAATGCAATAGAAAATGGAGAGCCTTACGACCTAACTCTACGATTTATTACGGCAAAAGGAAATCATCTTATCACTCGCACCATGTGCAAACCGGAAGTGATTGATGGAAAAACAACACAATTAAAAGGCACTTTTCAGGATATTACCGAAAAATCAAAAGCAGAGGAGGAAAAACGAAAAAGCGACGAGCGTTTTCGAATTGCCATGGATATGTCGCCGGATGGTTTTACAATTCTTAAACCCGTTTTTGATAAACAAGGCAAAGTTGTTGATTTTATTTGGGTATATCAGAATGCTTCTATAGCAAAACTAAATGGAACCCATCCTGAAGAAGTAGTTGGCAAACGATTATTGGATTTGTTCCCCGACCATAAAAAAACAGTCTTTTTTAAAACTTATAAAACTGTTGCAGAAACTGGAAAAAACAAAACCATTGAAGAAGCATTGTTTGATGAATTAGAGAATAAAACGATATGGTTTCGAATAGTTGTTGTTCCTATGATTGAAAACATAGCTATTCTTGCTCAAGATATTACGTATAGTAAAAACCAAGAAAACCTGATAAGCAAAAGCGAAGAAAAATTCCGATTCATAGCTAAGAACTCTATTGATGTAATATGGCAAATGGATTTGAGACTAAAATTTACATACTTGAGTCCATCGCTAAAAGAACTTACTGGTTTTGAGCCCGAGGAATGGATAGGCACACCATTATGGAGTCATTCTTCCCGAAAAGAGTTTATAAAAATGGCTCGCATTGCCCTACGAACCATTAAAAATTATAAGAAATTCGGATTCGCAAACATTACTTCGGCAATACTTAAAAAAGACGGATCCGAATTACCTGTTGAAATCATTGGTAAACCCATGTTCGATGAAAACGGCAAAATAATTGGCTTACAGGGATCAACTCGCGATATTACAGAGCGAATAATTGCACAAGAAAACATAGAAAAAAAGAATATTATCTTAGAAAAGCTTAATCAATTTAGTACAGAACTAACTTCAGCAAATACTTTTGAATTAACCATTACCCGAATACTAGAACACTTAAAATCATTTATTAATGCAGATGTGTTGGTTTTTAATCGATTTGATCAAAATGAAATGAAACTCACCCCCGTAAAAATTGATTGTAACCATAAATTATTAAACACCTTTGAGAAACTAATTGGAAAAAATGTATTCGAAATTGAAACACAATTAGATGAAGAAACATATAATGAGATGATCCACACATCGCTCAAGCACAGCATTTCTCTCCATCAATTAAGTCAAGGAGCTATTTCTAAAGCTATTTCAAAAACTTTTAGTTCTATCTCAGGGTTAAAAAACTTCACAGTAATCACCTTTATTAATGAAGGTTCATTGGTTGGTACAGCATTAATTGCACAAAAAGATGAAACGGCGCAAACTCCAGACGATTTTCTAATTTCATATTCACATATAGCTTCCATTTCACTGGCCAGGGTACAGGCTGAAGATCAAAAAAGACAAAGCGAAAAGAAATACAGAAAACTCTACGAAAATAATCCTATTGGGCTCTACAGAAGCACTTTATCTGGTGAAATCCTCGATGCCAATACGGCTTTGGCTGAAATGCTTGAATACAATAATATTAATGATCTTAAAACGCTACAAATACAAACCGGCTACGTAAATCCAGAAGATAGAAATGCTTTTGTTAATCACTTTGAAAATAATGATGTTTATGAAGACATTTCTTCTTGGCTAACAAAAAGTGGCAAAGTGATATGGCTCGAAGAAAGAGCAGTGGCTGTTAAAGATCAGCATGGTAAAATTAAGTATTTTGATGGAAGTGTAATTGATATTACTGAAAAGAGAAAAGCAGAAATTGAACTAAAAAAGAGAGAAAACCTATTAAACAAAATTATTGATATTCTTCCTATAGGTTTATGGCTTGCCGATAAAAATGGGAAACTTTTTAGGAGCAATAAAAAAGGCAGAGAAATATGGGGAGCCGAGCCATTGGTAGATCCCAGTGCGTATGGCGTATTTAAAGCCAGAAAGATGGACAGTGATAAATACCTGAAACCCGAAGAATGGGCGTTATATAAAACCATTACCAAAGGTGAAACCACCGAAGATGAGATATTGGAAATTGAGGCATTTGATAATCAGAAAAGGATTATTCTTAATTATACTGCGCCGGTATATAATGACGACAACGAACTGCAGGCGGCGATAATTGTTAATCAAGATATTACAGAATTAAAAAATGCATTAGAGCAAAAACGCAAAATTGATGAACGTTTCCGTATTGCTCAGGATAATTCACCCGATGGTTTTACCATTTTTAAACCTGTTCGCGATATTCAGAACCGTATTATCGATTTTACCTGGGTTTATCAAAATGCGGCAGTTGCAAAAATGAACGGAACCGATCCTCAGAAAGTAGTGGGTCAAAGTTTTCTGAAGCTATTTCCGGGAATAAAAGGAACACAATTTTGGAATGCATACATACAAGTTGCTGAAACAGGAAAATCGATAACTTTTGAAGATTCATATATTGGTGAAACCATGAAAACAAAAACTTGGTTTCGCATTGTGGTAGTACCGATGAAAGAAAACATTGCTATTATTGCACATAATATAACTGAGTTAAAGAAAAATGAAATACGAGTTAGAGAAAGCGAAGAAAAATACCGTCTAATAGCCGAAAACACTGCCGATACCATTACCATTATCAACTTAGATCTTAGTTTTGCCTATGTGAGTCCTTCTATAAAGAAATTACTTGGCTATCATGTTAATGAATATTTAGACCTTTCAGTGTACGATATTTTTCCAAAAGAATCCATTGCCAGTATTTTGAAAATGCTGAACGAAGAAATGGAATTGGAAAAAAACGGTATGGCCAACCCCGACCGAAGCCGAACAATTGTTGTACAAGAGTATCATAAAGACGGGCGTTTACTATGGATTGAAAGTACAGCGTCATTTATTCGCGACAAAAACGAAAATGCACAAAGCATATTGGCTATTTCGCGCGATATTACCAATGAGAAGGAAATGGCTGAAAGACTTCGCGAGAGTGAAGAAAAATTTAGACTGTTGGCCGAAAACAGTCCGTTTGCCATTATGATTTATCAAAACAACAAGTGGGTATATACCAATCCTGCCGGAGAAAAAATTTCCGGTTATAGTTCAGATGAATTGTATTCAATGAATTTTTGGAAATTTGTACATCCAGATTTCATGGATAAAGTTAGGCAAAGCGGCCAAGAAAGGCAAAAGGGTAATGAAGCAACATCGTCTTATGAATTCAGAATCATCACCAAAAACGGCAATATCAAATGGGTTTATCTTACCGGAACCAATATTCAGTATCGGGGAAAAGATGCAGGATTAGTCTCTATTGCCGATATTACAGAAAGAAAACAGCAGGAAGAAGCCATTCGTGAAAGTGAAATAAAAATAAGAAGCTATTTCAATCATGCACCATACGGCATTTTTATTGCCAACAATAAGGGTGAATATTTGCAAGTTACCCCAATGGCCTCAAAAATAACGGGATATTCTGAGAGCGAATTATTGACAATGTCTATTCCGGATCTTATGCCTGAAAACAGAAAGAAAGAGGCCTTTGAATCTTTTAATGAATTACAAAACACAGGGCATTCTGTTTACGAAACCGAATATTTGCAAAAAAACGGAAACATTGGTTGGTGGACGGTATCGGCAGTAAAACTTAGTGAAAACGAATATCTGGGTTTTGTTGAAGATATTACAAAGAAGAAAGAATCCGAAAATGCATTATTTGAGAGCAGGGCACTATTTAAAACACTTGCCGACAATAGTCCCGTTGGTATTTTCAGATGCAATGAAAAAGGAGAAACAACGTATGTAAATCCGAAATGGTGCGAGCTTACCGATTTGAACCCCGATGAAGCTATGGGTTATAAATGGACTAAAGCCATACACCCCGACGACTACGACCATGCCATGCTAGGATGGAAACAAGCAAATAAAAACCAAACCATCAGTTCTTCCGAATACAGATTTTTGCATCGAAACGGTCGTATTGTTTGGATTAGCGGGCGGGCTGTTCCTGAAATAAAAGACGGTGAATTGAAAGGCTATGTAGGTACGATAACCGATATTACAGAACGAAAAAAATTCGAACTCTCAATTCTGGAAAGTGAAGCATCTCTAAAGCGTGCTGAGGAAGTAGCCGGTTTTGGAAACTGGGGCATTGATTTGAATACAAAAGAGGTATTCGCATCAGCAGGAGCCCGAAAAACATATGGCTTCCCCCTCGATAAAAAACTAATGCTGAGTGATATACAATCTATCCCTATGCAGAAGTATAGACAAGAACTTGATAGAAAACTAGAATTATTGATTAACGAAAAAGAAAAATACGATATTGAATTTGAAATTGAGAGGCAAACCGACGGAGCCATTCTAATGATTCATAGTATCGCAGAATATGATAAGGACGGCAATAAAATTTTTGGTGTAATTCAAGATATTACTCATGAGCGTGAGATGGAAAGAAAGCTGCTCGAGATTGAAAAACATGAAAAAGAAATGGTGCAGGCCGAGCTGAATAAAACCAAAGATGCGCTTATACGCTCTACCCGTCTTGCAGCTGTTGGACAGGTATCGGCAACCATTGCCCACGACTTACGAAATCCTTTAGGCGCAGTTAGAAATGCAGCATTTTACTTAAAACGAAAAAGCAATCAACACGATGACAAAATCCTTAAATATTTCAATATTATTGACTCAGAAATAAGTACGGCCGACCGCATTATTAGTAATATGATGCAAATGACAAAAATGAAAGAGCCGCAGAAAGAAGAATGTATGCTGGAAGAATTAATTGAATATGCCAGTGGCTCGCATTATAAAGATCTGAATATTGAAATTGAAACAAAAATTCTTAATGGAAAAGGAGAATTGCTTTGTGACAGAGTACAGATAATGCAGGTATTGAGAAATTTACTCGAAAATGCTGATCAATCTATTGAGACCACTACAAAAGTGAAAATTCAATATGAGAGAAAAAGCGACTTTACTGAACTTATTTTCAGCGATAATGGACCTGGAATCAGCGAAGATGTGAAACTTACATTTTTTGAACCACTCATCACAACAAAAGCAAAAGGCACTGGTTTGGGTTTAACCATTTGTAAGCAAATTATTGAAAAACATGGTGGTCATATTGAACTCATTGACAAAAAAAATGCGGGTGCATGCTTTAGAATCAAATTACCAAACGAATAATATATTATGAAGACAGAAATTAACAAAATTCTAATTGTAGATGATGAGCCCAATATGAGGCTTACTTTATCCGATATCATGGCAGACGAAGGCTACGAAGTTCATTCAGCAGCTTCAGGAGAAGAAGCCATAAATCTTTGCAGTGAAAACGACTATGACATTGTTCTTATGGATGTTCGCATGCCCGGTATTGACGGAGTAGAAGCTTTTAAAAGCATCAGACGCCATAAAGAAGGGGTAAAAGTTATTCTGATGAGCGCTTATACGGTAGATGACCTTAAACATGCTGCACTAGATGAGGGGGCAATTGCCTTTCTTAGCAAACCACTGGATATGCAAAAAACCATACAATTGATATCTGAAGTAAAAGAAACGGCTATTCTGGTGGTGGAGGAAGATGAGAATATTGCCAAGCCTTTGGTTGAAAAGCTTAAAAATGCAGGCTATAGGGTCACTTCTACAAACTCTCCTCATAATGCCTTAGAATTGGTGGAACAAATTAAATTCGATCTGGTTTTTGTTGATGTAAATCTTCCATCCATGAATGGCCTCGATCTCTATTTAGCCATTAAAAAAATTACGCCAAGCTCTATTGCCATTATGATTACCGGCATGGAAGACGAATTCATGGATATTGCACGTAAGGCGGTATCTAAAAATGCATATACTTTTCTTAAAAAACCCCTTGAGATTGATTATACATTAAAACTACTGGAAAGACTCACACAAAAAAAGGCTTCTGGAGATTCGAGAAAACCAAATAGCAACTAAATTCAATAATATGAATGCCCCAACTCTTTCATATCGAATTTTAATTCTTGATGACAATGTAGCTCAATTGGAAACAATTAAAGGAATACTTGAAGATGAAGGTTTTCATATTGATGCTTTTACAAAATTTGAAGAAGCCTTTGAGTTTCTTAAACAAGACCAAAGTGATTTAGCTATTTTCGACTTGCGCATGCCGGGCATATCAGAAATGGATCTTATTGGAAAAATAAAAGATATTTCTGCCACCATTCCTGTTATCATCAATACCGCTTATGGTTCTTTCGATACCGCAAAAAAAGCAGTAAATGTTGGGGCATTTGCTTATGTAGAAAAAGCCGGCGATCCATACTTTCTTATTCAGGAAGTAAACAGAGCCATACACAACCGGCTGGAAAAAGAAAAGACAGAACTTGAAGCTGCCGTTAAAGAGCGAACTATTGAGCTGGAAAAGGAAATAGATCAAAGAAAAGCTATACAAAAAGCTTTACAAGAAAGCGAAGAGCAATACCGGCTCATTGCCGAAAATGCTTCAGATGTTATTTGGGTTATAGACCTTAATGAGGCTAAATTTATATACATTTCACCTTCCGTTTTCAAACTTCGCGGTGTAAAACCAGAAGAGTCTTTAGGTCAACCTTTTATTGAAACAGTTATTCCAGAATCGAGAGAAGAAATTGCAAAAGCCATAGAAGAGTACAAAAATTCATTTCTTCAAGACAAACAAAACGTTTTTAAACACGAGGTTCAACTCATTCGTAAAAACGATACTCCCATTTGGGTAGAGATTTCAGCAAAAGCAATAATTAACACTTCCAACGGGCATTTAGAAGTTCATGGGTCGTCGCGCGACATAAGCCAACGAAAAAAAGCTGAATTTGAGCGACAAGAGGCACTTAAAAACGAGAAACAACGCAGGATTGAGCTGGAAAAACTCTTTGAAGGAGCCAATTATATATTAAAACAAGAAGAATTTATACAAACAGCCAGAAAAATATTTGATGCAGCTTGTGAATTAATAGGTGCAAAATCGGGTTATGTTGCCTTGCTCAGTGATACTGGAGAAGAAAACGAAGTTCTGTTTCTGGAAGCAGGTGGTAAACCTTGTAATGTTGACCCTACCCTACCCATGCCAATTCGCGGGCTCCGTGCCGAAGCTTACAAAACAGGAAAAGCAGTTTGCCATAATAATTTTATGAATAGCGACTGGGCTAACCTTATGCCGGATGGGCATTCTCATCTCGAAAACGTACTTTTTGCTCCGTTAAATATTGCAGATAAAACCGTTGGCATAATGGGTCTGGCCAATAAAGACAGTGATTTTACCGAGTATGACTTACAAATCAGTGAGGCGTTTAGCCAATTAGCTGCCATGGCTCTTCAAAACAGTAGAAATTTAGAAGGGCTAAAGGAAAGAGACATGCACTTCACATCTTTGCTTGAAAATCCAGTAGGGTATGTTGTATATCGCTTAAATGCAAAAATGGGTGATAATTCTACTAATATCACCCATGTAAGCCCTTCAATTTGTGATGTTTTAGGTATTTCAGAAGAGCAGATGAATAATTTTCAGGCTTGGTTTGCAAATATTCACCCCGATGATTTGCCTATTTTAATTGAAGCCAGCAATAAGGGTCAAAAACCACCATTTCTTTTAAATCAGGAAATTAGATTTATTCATCCTGAAAAGGGAATTAGGTGGCTTCATATCAATGCCAATGGAATTCCTTTTGCCGATGATCCTCAAAAAGCTGAGTGGAGCAATGGAATTATTCTAGATATTACTGAGAGAAAAATTGCTGAAACAAAATTAAAAGATTCATTCAGTGAGCTCTCTGCAATATATGAAAGCATCCCCATTTCAGTACTTTTAATAGATAGAGACAGAAAAATCAGAAAAAGCAACGATTCTACTCATAAGATTAGTAATTGTACTGAAGAAGATATCTTTGGAAAGCGATGTGGAGAATTGTTTAACTGTGTTTATCATCTCGACCACCCCAAAGGTTGCGGTTTTACTCCAATGTGTAAAGATTGTCTTGTAAATAACTCAATATTAAATACATTTGAAACTAAAAAAGGGGCTTCAGGAATTGAAGCATGGATTCCATCATTTGTGAATAGAAGACAGAAAAACCTTTGTTTTGAGATCTCAACCTCTTATCTGATTCTCGAAGAAGAAGAATTTGTTTTGCTCTCTGCAAATGATATTACCAATCGTAAGAATTCTGAAAAAGATTTGCTCAATAGTGAGCAGCGTTTCAGAACCTTTATGGATTCGACCGAGGATATTATCTTTATCAAAGATCATAATTTCAAATATATTTATTCAAATAAAGCAAATGATCATTTTATTGGAAAATCAAATATTGAAATACTAGGTAAATCAGACCTCGAACTTATGCCAAAATTATTGGCTAAGCATTGCCATAAAAGTGATAGTAAAACATTAGAAAAAAATGATATTCTGATTTTTGAAGAGGAATTTGATAATCAAACTTTTGAAGTTTGTAAATTCCCCTTATTTCTGCCCAATGGTAAAAAAGGAATTGGCGCGATTATAAGGAATATTACCAATCAGAAAACAGCTTTAGATGCCATTAAAGAAAGCGAGCGGCGCCTGAGCACCCTTATGGCAAATCTGCCCGGCATGGCTTATCGTTGTTTGAATGATAAGAAATGGACCATGCTTTTTGTTAGTTCAGGATCAACGGAACTTTCCGGGTATGCCCCTTATGAGCTCATAAACAACCAAAGTATTTCTTATGGCGATGTTATTCACCCTGAATACCGTCAATATATTTGGAACAGAATAGAAGAACACATATTCAAGAATAAAAGTTTCGAGCTCGAATATCAAATCGTTCATAAGAATGGAAGCATACGTTGGGTATTAGAAAGAGGACAGGCTGTTCTTGGTCAAAATGGACAAATTACTGCTCTTGAAGGTTTTATTTCAGATATTACTGCAGCAAAATACGCCGAACTTAATATAAAGCGAAGTGAAGAAAAGTTCCGCGCATTGGCCGAGAACTCAATTGATCTGATATGGCAAATGGATCGCAAATTAAGATTTACGTATCTAAGTCCTGCATTAGAAGATTTGGCTTTACAATCTCCAGAAGAATGGGTAGGCACATCATTTCTTCATCATATTGTACGTAGAGATTTTATTTCCATTGCTAAAGCATCCTTAGCTCTGATCAATCAGGAGAGTGATTTCCCTATTTTGCGAATGGAAACCTATATTGTTGACAGATACGAAAAAGAAATTCCTGTTGAAATTATTGCGAAACCCATATATAATAACAAAAACGAAATTGTTGGTTTACAGGGATCTACACGCGACATTTCAGAACGAGTAGAAGCACAAAAAGCCATTGAGAGGAGCGAGGTGAAATATAAAAAACTAATTGAAACATCTCAAAACGGAGTAGCACTTTTAAATATGGAGACCAATTTCGTTTTCCTTAATAATCGCATGGCTACACTTTTAGGTTATGACAATTATAAAGACCTTAAAGACAAAAATGCAACGCAGTTACTAACGAATAATGAACATGAATCTTTAATTTCAGGAAAAGAAGACGAATTATTTACTACTGGGAAATTATCGAATTTCAGAATTGATGTTTTGAAAAAAGATGGAACATCTCTTCCCTCTGAGTTTAATATTACAGTCATTAATGATGAATTTGGAGAACCAGAATTGTTTATGATTGTAATGCACGATATAACCTATAGGATTGAAGCAGAAAAGGCAATTCGTAAGCAAGCACAGATAGAGTCATACTTGGCAGAAGTATCCAGATATTTGCTGAATCCTGAATCGAGTATACTAGAAGTCTCAAATTATATTGTTGAACATTTACACTTAGTTATTGAATCAGATGAATCTTATATCTCGTTCGACGATCTGGTGGTCAATTCTAGTAAATATACAACAAATTTTGATGATCATTGCATAGTTTCTTCCATTCATGGTAAAGACGCTAAAATAGCACTAACTGAGTATGATACTCCAATTTGCAAACTTATTGAAAGCAATACAGGGGTTATTTCCACCTCTCAGTATTTCAACAACATGGATGAAATTCCTGAATTTGAACCATTTCACTCCAAACAAGATGAAGTTTTTAATATTCTACTCTGCCCTGCTTTTGTTTCTGACTTAAGATTAGGCTATATTATTTTATGTAATAAAGCAGGTGGCTTCACAGATGAGAATGTGCATATTTGTAAACGATTTGCGGAACTTTACGGATATTTCCTTTTTCAAAGAAAAATACAGCTCGAGCTTACAGAAAGTAGGGAGCGATTTATGCAACTTGCCGATAATATCGACAGCATATTCTTCATTACCAGTCCAGATCTAAGTGAGGTTATTTATGTTAGCCCTGCTATTAAAAGCATAATGGGAATAAAAATTGAAGACCTGCAAAAAGACCCAAGACTTTGGTTGAGTAATATTAAAAAAGAAGACCAATCGATAATGATAGATAGAATTAGAAAGATCAGACGCGATAAAAATGTGCCTGCTCAAGAAATAGAATACAGATATATTAAACCGCAAGGAAAAGAAATCTGGATCAATGCATTCCTCTTCCCGGTTTACAATGAAAAGGGTGAAATTATTCGTATTGCTGGAACAGCCAGAGATATTACCTCTGCCAAGATGGCTAGCCGACAAGAAATGAATGCGCTTATTAAAGGAGAGGAAAATGAAAGAAGTCGTCTGTCACAAGAATTACATGATGGTCTTGGACCTCTTATGACTACTCTTCGTCTATACATGCAAGCCATGGAGAGAACTAAAGATACAGATAAGATTACAGATATAGCTGGAAAATCTGAAAAAGTATTTTATGAAGCCGTTAGAACACTAACTGAAATCTCTAATAACCTTAGTCCCCATGTTTTAAAGAATTATGGTGTAGCTGAAGCCCTGAAATATTTCATTGAGAAAGTGCGCCAAATACATGATATTGAAGTAGTGTATAATTGCTCTTGCCCAAATAGAGCTGATGATCTCACCGAAACTACTATATACAGAGCTATATGTGAGCTAATTAACAATTCTGTGAAGCATAGTGGTGCTAAAAAGATCATTATTAATATTTCCCACGAAAGCAATAGTATGAATATTCGTTATATTGACGATGGTCAGGGTTTTAATCTGGATGAAATGTTCAAGACCAATAAAGGAATGGGGCTAAACAATTTACAAAACCGAATTCGCAATATCAATGGAGACATTAATTTTAAGAGTGCACCAAAAAAAGGGTTTGAAGCAATAATAAAAATTGCAAATTAAGATTATGAAAGGATTTCGTGGCTTTCTTCAGCAGCTTCAATCATTTTCTGAAATTCTTCATTGGTAAATCCGCTATAGATATAGTTGATCGGGTTTACCCTGCCACCATTTCGATGTACTTCATAATGAAGATGAGGGCCAGTGCTTGGACCTGTATTGCCAAGATAACCAATCACTTGACCACGTTTAACAGAATCACCAACATTTACCAATCGCTTGCTTAAGTGTGCATATAAGGTTTCAAAACCATATCCGTGATCAATCACAATTGCAATTCCATAGCCTGTTAATGAACCAAAAGGATCAATAACAACACCGTCACCAGTAGCATATATTGGAGTTCCAATTGGACCGGCGAAATCTATTCCTGGATGGAATTGAGAACCTGAACGTGTGAAAGGATTCTGTCGCCAACCAAAACCACTTGAAATGTGAATTTTGTTTTTATCAACAGGCATAATACTAGGAATACTCGCCAACATCTTTTCCTTATCTGCAACAATACTTTTAAGGTCATTGAATGATTGAGACTGAATTACGATTTGACGACTGATAAAATCAAGCTTTTCAGAAGCATTGCGAAGTATTTTACCGTTTTCAACAACATCAAATTGCTTGTATTGATCACTTCCACCAATACCTGCATTACGAAGTTCTGCATCAAGAGGATCCATTCCAAAAATAGTTCTGTATGTACGATCATCTTTAGTCTGCAGATTCTCCAATATGGAAAGAACCTGATCGGCTCTGTTGTTTAATAACTGAATTTGTATTTCGTAATCGTTAATTTCACGACTCAAACTGGTTTCATTTGGGCTGTCAATAAAACGGAAAAACAAAAATGCGATTAATGCGCCAATGAATACAGACATGCCCAAACCCGACAAAATAATTCTGTAGGATTTACGCTTTGAAGCCACAAGCTTAGTAAGGCTAAGACTGATAGGGTCAATGGCATATTTATTTCTCTTCCTAAACATAATGCAAAATTACAACTTTTATTCGAATAACGATTTATATGTATATAAATTATTAACAGGCTATGTTTTATAATAAAAAAACCTGCGCCCGATTTCAGAGCGCAGGAGCAATACCTGCATGTCAAACCATCATCACCTAATCATCCAGCACAGGCATATAGCTTTATTTTTTATTTCTTTATAAATCTGCATTTTTTAAGATTATTGCTCCCCGGAAAATCCATATAATATACTCCAGGACTAAGATCACTAATATCTATGGAACTCATATTACCAACTTGCTGAATAGTTTTTACAGTCTTACCCAATGTGTTCATTATTTGAACTGTCACTACAGCATTATCGCTGCTTGCAAAATTAATTATCATTGCATTTGTAGCCGGATTTGGATATAAACTCACATCAACAGTTTCCTCCCAAATTGCAGAGAGTGTTTTCGAATATGAAATCTGGCCATTAAAATCATTTTGAGCGATTCTGTAATACTGCAAACCTTTAACCGGATTTACATCTAGTGCATTATAATTTTCAATCATATTACTATTACCAGCTCCACGAACGAAAGCAATTTCTGACCAAACATGGCTATCCAATGATTTTTCTACTACAAAATAGTCATTATTGGTTTCACTGGCTGTACTCCAATCAATCAAAATTCCATCGTCTGAAGATACGGCACTCATATCAAAATACTCAACTGGCAAAGGATTTCCTGAAGTGAAAGATCCCAAAGTAAATGGACTAAAACTGGTCACTGTATTACTTATGATACTTCCTGAAACAGTAGTTCCACTGGTCCCACTATTACCTTCATCACTCCATTCGCTTCCATCCCATCTTGCAACACGCAAATCAGCTAAATCACTTATGCCGCTATATTCATTCCACGTAAGCGTTACCGCAACATTTGACAAACCACCTGTGCGATCAAGTATCCAATATTCATTGGAACTTACGTGATCTATTCCGGTGCCTAGAGAAGAAATGCTGTATAAAGGATTCGGATTGGCATGAAAATAACTTGCAGTAAAAATATCGGAGCTTACGGCTGGTGCAGAAATGGCTATAGGCGCATAAATTGAATCATTTCCAATAGGAAAAACAAAAGAATCATTGCCTTTTTTACGAACTGTACCAACAACATAAGAATCTGATGAAACACCTGACAGATTAATATCATCTTCGAGCACAAGCATATTGGATCCGGTAATCAGTTTTCCATTGGTAAATGTCATACCATTTTGTACATGAAGATCGGAATTAGTTGTAAGATTTGCCGAATTATTAATATTCAGGTTATAAATTGTGTCCTTATAAAAAGCATTGGCAGGAATAGTTTGAGCCTGTGAACCGCAGAAATTTACAGTAGAACCCGATGCGCTGGCTTCTATTTCCGCATCATTGGTAAAGTTAAGCTGTCCACGAACACATAAGCTGTGTCCATTAACCAAGAGATCGTATGTAGTCTGATCGTTGGAAATATCGGCTACAATTCTGTCCTGATCTAAAATACAATGGTTTACAGGGCTTGCAGCAAATTCAATGCTTGCACCACTAGGTGGCACTTCATTATCCTGCCAGTTTCCGGCTGTTCCATAATCTGTGCTTAAGGTACCCACCCATATAAATGCTTTATATTCCCAGGCTCCCATAGTTGGTGTGGGGTTACGGCTAATACCTCCAAAATCTGTTGTAATTCCGGCTACAGTATTTCCATTTAGTGCACTAAGCAACATGTAATCTGAAGCATAATTTCCGTTTGAATTGTAGAAATTCGGATTCTGATTTACACTGTTTGCATCCTGACTGGTTGCACTTTGAAGGGCAGCAAGAGTGGTACGATCACCTGACAGATACCCCAGTACTCCTCCGGTTCCAGATACATAATAATTATTATAATCAGAATTCAAGCCACCGGTACCATAATAATAAACCGCATAATGCTTTGCAGAGCCAGAAGTATTGGCTCTTTCGTTGCTAAAAATATTGTCTTTCACGTATCTTGTGGAAGAATTGTAATAATCATAATAAGCATAACTATTATAACTGGTACAATTTCCTTTAATAGATACAGTGTTAAACTGAACATTTGCTGCATATCTAACTTTAATTCCACTAAAAACACGATTTTCATATGAATTTCCATCAAGATCGAGGCCCAAAGAGATTACATTATTATAAATATTTGATGTTCCACTACTAATTTCATTATTAATACCAATAATATAATTACTACTACTGCTTGTTGAACTACCAAGGTTAGCAATGAAATTGCCATAAATTTCGGGATCAGCTCCAGAACCGGTAATACCATATATCGCCCCTGCGTTTTCAGTTTCTACATTAATAATGGTGTTCTCAGCAATAGTTGCATTTGTTGAAGACACGCTAATACATGATAAAGAACTGGTTCCTCCGGGACCACAGGTAATGTTGGCAAAAGTATTTCCAATAATCAAATGCGATCCATTTGTTGGTACACCACAATACATTGCACTAAAATATGACCTTGTAACAGATGGTGTATTGGGTGCAATCTGAAAATTGTCTCTCTGAGTAAGACTTCCAATTGTATTATAGCACAAACTATCAATTGAGTTTGAAGAATAATATTCTACATGAATACCCTTGGCATCAAAATTCGGAGCATCCATAGTAATACCTGCAATGGTGTTATGATTACATTTATCAACCAATACAGTATAATTGCTGTATGCAGCCGGCACCCAAATATCATACATGGAAAATGTTGTATTTGTTTGCTCAAGATATATGCTTCCCTGCTCTGTTGTTGATCCAATAGTATTGTTCGAACATGAAATTCTTCCTTTCCCAAAATGCAGTGCAGAAAAACGTGGAACACTGTTATTAGTACTACTATTTGTATTTCCTGTAGTGAAGCTTATATTTTTTATCGTATTATTGTTTATTTGAATAGCATTTACATCGGCAATATCCCCTGCAACTTTAATTGCATGAAACTCATATGCATTTCCGGTGTAAGTCATTGGAGATCCACCACATTCGGGTGCAGATCCGCCAATATAATTGCCTTCAATCACATGACCATCTCCACAGCGAATAAAGATTGCACCAATATTATTACTGGTAGTGTTATTTGATTTGTTTCGTGTAGCTGTCTGATAAAAACTATTATTGGTAATATTCCACTCATCATTTCCATAATAATACAAATAAATGCCTTCATCGAAAGTTATACTTGATGAACCACCTGAATAATTATAGAAGTAATCGAAAATATTGCAATGATCTATTGTAATATTGCTGTTTTCACGTCCCGCAGTAGATGAACCATAAGAAAATATACCAAAATTCGGCAGATTGCTGCCACTGGGTCCAATATTGCAATAAGAAATAGTGTTATTGTCTTGTCCAACAGCCGATGTTGATGAGCCAAAGAATATCACACCTCTTGTGCCTGAATCCGGAAATGTATTATTTGATCCGGTTGATGCCTGAATATCACAATAAGTAATCGTATTATTACAAGCATCATAATTAAAATACAAAGCACAGGCAGATGTACTTGTGCTGATATTTTCAATAACCATATCCATAGACCCGGCTTGGTTTACACGACCATCGATGGTTACGTTATCTGCACCATAAAGATAAATAATTGGGTCAGACAAATTGCCGGAGATTGTTACACCACTAACCGTAGGATAAATCAGAATACTTGTGTAACTAGCCGAACCCGAACCACTGGCATTAAGCTGTGCTTTTGCTGTTTCAGAAGTACTACCACTTAAAGTGATTGTAATTGCACCGGTATGTGTTCCGGCATTAATAGCATCAAAAGCTGCTTTCACAGTTGAATACTCGCTTGCTCCAATATGCACTTGAGCCAAAGAAGTAAGTGGCAGTGCAAATAACAAGCAAAAACTTAACATTAAATAATGAATAGATTTTTTCATGATGATGGATTTTTTGGGTTTACTCGACCAAAGTATATAGTAATGAAGCCCTGAACACAAGTATTTTATTCCATTTATTAATGAGAAAACACCCTATCTCTTATAGGTAAAAATACTTGGCAACTCATGCATAGTAGCAACAAGACGCATTTATAGAAATATTCAATTATTTATATTCCCTACATTCAATCTCATGAGCAAAAAAAAATTCTATCTTTGTAAAAAATCTGCACGGGATGTAGAAATTGTCAATAATCAATGTTTAGGAGGGCTGCCCATGATTGAACAAATCAGGTTGGGAACAATCAAATGGTATCATATCCTTCATCCTAGTGATGAAGATTTGGATTTCCTACAGCGCGAATTCCACTTTCACCCTCTCGATATTGAAGACTGCCGGGCTCGCTCGCAACGTTCAAAAATTGACATTTACGATGATTATTACTTCCTAATACTTCATTTCCCTTATTTCGATAAAATTAACCGTTTCGTAAAAAACAAAGAAGCAAAAATCTTCTGGGGCAGCGATTATATTATCACGATAGGAAATTCGCACTGGGTTATAAAAGAACTTTTCAATAGCACCAAACTAGCCATTCAGGAAAATCGAACAGAAGATTTGATAGGCACCTCCGATTCACTGCTATATAGTATTTTAGAATCTCTCATGAAGGAGACCCTTATTTTGCTGCAACGAATTGACAATGAGATTGATAATATCAGCCGCGAAATGTTTAACCGGAAACCTGAAAAAGCAATTGAGAAAATTTCATATACCCGAAAAAATGTTATTCTGCTCAACACCACGTTTAAGCCGCAATTGAGACTCTTCCATAAATTTGAAAGTGGTGAAATAAAAGGTTTTATCGAAAACATGGAAGATTACTGGGGTAATATACTCGATTACTATCAAAAAGTATGGGACCTTATTGAAGATGATGGAGAAATTATTGAAGGTCTCTCCAAAACTTTCGATTCTATGCAGGCAAATCGCACAAACGAAATTATGCGAGTGCTCACCTTTATAAGTACAACCCTTCTCCCTCTAACTTTTATTACTGGTCTTTATGGTATGAATGTTGATTTACCATTTGGAACACACAAACATGCTTTTTACCTTATTATGATAAGCATGGTTTTTATTTTAATGTTACTCATTTGGTTTTTCAGAAGAAAGAAATGGCTCTGACAACCAGTATTTACTAAAAGATGGCGAAAAATAAATGGCTGGGTTGGGCTATCATGATATTTCTATCTCTAACATGGGGTTCTTCCTTTATTCTAATGAAGAAGGGTCTGATGTATTTCCCCAGCGATGTTGTTGGTGCTTTGCGCATGTTTATGGCATTTGCTGTACTAGCCATTCCAGGAGCTATTTATATTTTTAAACTCACCTGGAAACAAATTGGGCTATTAACACTTTCTGGAGCTCTTTCCAATGCCATTCCCGCATTTCTTTTTGCAATGGCTCAAACCGGTATCGACAGTTATGTAGCAGGAATACTTAACAGCACAACGGCACTATTTACGCTGCTTATTGGCGTTGCATTTTTCAAATTTAAAGCCCGCTGGTTTAATGTAACAGGTGTTATCATTGCTTTGGTTGGTGTAATTGGATTATTAAATATTGCCGGAGGCCAGAATCTCACTTTCAATTTCAAGTATGGTCTATATGTAATTATTGCAACTGTTATGTACGCTCTCAATATCAATGTAATAAAACGATATTTAACCGGTATTCCAACCATACCGATGGTCTCTCTTGTATTTTTCATACCCGGAATATTTATTTCCGCTTACCTCTTTTTTTACACCGATTTCATACCAACAATGCAAAGCAATCCTGAGGCATATAAAGGCCTTATCTATGTTGGATTACTTGGTGTTTTTGGATCTGCTGTGGCCTTACTCATTTTCTACCACATGGTGAAATTCGTGAATATTCTCTTTGCAGCATCCATAACATATCTAATTCCTGTTGTATCAATATTCTGGGGTGTGGTTGACGGTGAAGCATTTTCATTAACATATCTGCTTTGGATTATTGTAATCATCGCAGGAGTCTTTCTTGTAAACCCGCCACTTAAATTACCTCTACGAAAGAAAAAATAGAAGTTTGTTTTTTAGTTCAAGAAAAGTTTTTATCTTTGCACTCCATTTTGAATTTGTTACAAACACAAACTTATATCAATGTACGCAATCGTAGAAATAGCTGGCCAGCAATTTAAAGTTTCCAAAGCTGACAAAATTTTTGTTCATCGTTTGGACGCTGAGATCGGTTCGCAGGTTGAGTTCGACAAAGTTATGCTCATCGACAACGATGACAAAGTTGAAGTTGGTACTCCCATAGTAAAAGGAAATGTTGTTCTTGCCGAAATAGTAGAACACTTAAAAGGCGATAAAGTTCTTGTTTTCAAGAAAAAACGTCGTAAAGGCTATAAAAAACTGAACGGTCACCGTCAGTATTTCACTCGTATCAATATTCTTTCCATTATGAAAGATGGTAAAAGTATTACCGGTGATATGGCTAAAAGTATTGCTGTAATTGGTGAAACTACTGAGAAAACCACTAAGAAAGCTGCCCCGAAAAAAGAAGCTCCCAAAAAAGCTGAGCCCAAAGCAGAAGTGAAAACTGAAGCCAAAGTAGAAGTGAAGAAAGAAGCTCCTAAAAAAGAAGCAGCAGTTGATATTTCTTCAATGACAGTTGCTGAATTAAAAGCACTTGCCAAAGAGAAAAATATTAGTGGTTATTCTACAATGAAAAAAGCTGAGCTAATTGATGCTCTTAAATAAGTTGAATTTTTAAAAACATTATACCATGGCACATAAAAAAGGAGTAGGTAGTTCGCAAAACGGTCGTGAATCAGAAAGTAAACGATTGGGTGTCAAAATTTTCGGCGGACAATTAGCCAAAGCAGGGAACATTATTGTTCGTCAAAGAGGAACCAAACACTTTCCTGGTCTCAATGTAGGGATGGGTAAAGATCACACTCTCTATGCATTATCAGACGGTAACGTGGAATTCCGCAAGGTGAAAGACAATAAGTCTATCGTTTCTATTGTTAACGAATAATTACCTGCACACCATAGAAGAAATTTGAAGCCGCTTTTTGCGGCTTTTTTTTGTTTTCAATTACTGAGAATTTTATTTCATAACTCACAATATTCACCATCTCAATTATAATTCATAAATCATACTAAACCACTAACAAGATAATTGTAATGAAATGTTTAGATAATGCCGCCTGTCTATAAATCTTAATATAAAAACAAAGTGAATTATATAAGAAACTTGATAGCGGGGCGGTATCATTCCTTGTAAATCACAAATTTTAATTACTTTTGCCCTGTTCTCAATACAGGGGTGCTCTTTTCAGAGCTGAGAATAAACCCTTAGAACCTGATCCGGGTAATGCCGGCGAAGGGAGTGAAATTAATTATTAAAACAGCATTCTACCCCTTGGTTGTTTTAAGTAATTAAAAAAACAAAAATGAAAACCTTATTCTTATGTTTGGCTTTTTGTGTCAGCCTCATTTCTTATGCCCAAACGACACAACTTAATGGAAAAATTGTTGATCAATCTTCCAACGAAGTTCTTCCAGGTGCAAATGTTTATGTTGAGGGCAGCTTGAATGGCTGCAGCAGTAATTCTGATGGAATATTTTCATTGCGAACCAAAAAATCTTTTCCTCTCACACTGATTATCAGCTACGTAGGATATCAAACCGTTGAGCTTAATCTAGATAAAGTCCCAACAAAAGATCTCATTATTAAGCTAAAGTTGAAAGAAACAATTGCCGATGAAATTATTATCAAAGGCGTACGTCAAGGTGAAAATACACCCATTACCTATACCAATATCGTACAAATTGAACTGGAGCAAATTAACACCGGTCAAGACATGCCCATTCTACTCGAAATGACTCCTTCGCTTACCACTACAAGTGATGCTGGAACCGGCTTTGGCTATACTGGACTTCGCATTCGCGGCACCGATCAAAATCGCATTAATGTAAGTATCAACGGCGTTCCTTATAACGATCCCGAATCTCACGGAGTTTATTGGGTCGATGTTCCCGATTTGGCATCAGGTTCCGAATCTATACAAATTCAGCGTGGTGTGGGAACTTCCAGCAACGGAGCGGCTTCCTTTGGAGGGAGCATCAATATCCAAACCATCAAACTCAACCCTAATGCGTATGCCAAACTAAATTCCCGTTTTGGTTCGTATAATACCTATGGGTCAACCCTACTTTTCGGATCTGGCTTAATCAACGGAAAATGGGTACTCGATGGCAGAACCTCTCTTTTGCACAGCGATGGATATGTAGATCGTGCCTATACCGATATTAAATCCATTTACCTCAATGGCGGATATTATGGCGAAAAGACCATGATACGGGCGCTGATTATGAGCGGGATCGAAGACACTTATCAAGCCTGGTCTGGTATTCCCAAAGACTCTCTCGAAACCAATAGAACCTATAATCCATATTCTTACGAAAATGAAATCGATCACTATCAGCAAGATCATTATCATTTGCTCATATCCAATCAACATAATCGCAATTGGAGTTCCTCTGCAACATTATTCTTGATAAATGGAAACGGATATTATGAACAATACAGGAACGATGACGATTTTGCCGATTATGCTATTCCCTACCCCATTATTGGAAGTGATACCCTCGAAAGTACAAACCTAATTCGCCGCAAATGGATGGATAATTCATTTTACGGAGGCATTTTCAATATCAATTACGATTCGAAAAAGAAACTCGACATTGTTTTCGGCGGCGGAATCAATCGTTATGCAGGAAATCACTTTGGCAATATTATTTGGATGCAGTTTGCAGGAAACAGCGATATTAATCATGAATATTACAGAAATAATGGCACAAAAGACGATCAGAATCTCTACTTAAAAGCCAATTATAAGCTGTTTGAAAATACAACTATTAGCGCTGATCTTCAAGGTCGTAGAATTGCCCAAACCGTGAACGGAGATGAAGATGACAAGAAAAACCTCGCTATCGATGAAGAGTATTTCTTTGTCAACCCCAAAATCGGAATTTTTCACCAAATGAAGAAGCATAGCTTTTACGCCTATGTAGGAATGGCTAACCGTGAACCCAACCGTTATATGCTTGTTGATGCAGATTCAGCACAAAAACCAAGTTCTGAACGACTTACCGACTACGAAGTTGGATATCGCTATCAAAGTGAAAATGTTAGTTCAAATGTCAATTTCTATTATATGAATTATAAAGATCAGCTGGTTCTTACCGGAGAAATTAATTCTGTAGGTGCGCCCATTTATGTAAATGTACCCGAATCGTATCGTGCAGGAGTAGAGCTAATCAATGCCTGGCAGATTCATAAAAAGCTAAAATGGAACAATTCTACCACTTTTGCCATGAATAAAATAAAGAATTTCACAGCCTATATCGATGATTGGGATACATGGGGACAAGTGAGCGAGTTTTATCCTGAAACCGATATTTCATTCTCTCCTGCAATCATTTTAAGCAATAGCTTTGAAATTAAGCCTGTGAAAAATCTCAGCATTTTATTGAGCAGCAAATATGTGTCACGTCAATATATAGACAATACCGCATCAAAAGAACGATCGCTCGATCCATATTTTGTAAATAATGTTCATTTGCAGTATACACTTAAGCCCAAATTCGTTCAACGAATTGCTTTCCGTCTCGCAATCCTTAATATTCTCAGCGAAGAATACGAAAACAATGCATGGGTTTACCGATATTATTATAGTGGCGAACATGCTGTTATGGATGGTTATTTCCCACAGTCACCCATAAATTTCATGGGATCTGTGCAGATTGATTTCTAATCGAAAACACCCCCTACAACATTGAATCGTCGCGAAGTATGAGCGACATTCAAGCGTTGTAAACCATGAAACTCCCCCTGCAACATTGAAGCCTCGCCCCACGTACAAACCTTCAAGGTTTTACAACCGCACGAGGCTGAAATCTTGCAAGACAAACCTGCTAAAAATCACATTCCTTAATAAATAAACCCAATATTTTCTCGTACAAATTCCGTAATTTTGCAGTCTAATTAACTCAAGATGTTGAAATTACTCAAAAATTGTCAGGTATATAGTCCCGATCCCATTGGGATGCAGGATATTCTTATAGCAGGCGAAAAAATAGTAGCCATTGCCAATTCTATTAATGCTCCCAACGGGGTTTCATGCGAAGTCTTCGATATGGAAGGCGCAATAGTAATGCCCGGACTAGTAGATGCACACGTGCATATAGCCGGTGCTGGTGGCGAAGGCGGCCCAGCAACCCGCACACCCGAAATGCAGCTTTCATCTTTCATCAAAGCCGGTGTTACCACCGTAATAGGTTGCCTTGGAACAGACGGCTTGACTCGTAATCCTGAATCTGTGCTTATGAAAGCCAAAGGACTTAAAGCCGAAGGAATTTCCGCATGGATGTGGACCGGAGCTTATCAGGTTCCTACTCCAACTTTTTTTGGAGATGTAGGCCGCGATATTGCGTTGATTGAAGAAGTTGCAGGTGTTGGAGAAATTGCACTTAGCGATCACCGCTCCTCATGGCCCAGTACTGATGAATTGCTGCGTCTTACCGAACATGCACGCGTAGGCGGAATGTTAGGTGGGAAAGCAGGCATTATAAATATTCACTTAGGCGATCAAGAAGATCCTTTTATTCCTTTGTATGAAGTTATTGAGCGCAGCAAAAATATGCTTAAGCTAACCCAATTCCTTCCAACGCATTGTAATCGAAACGATTATACTCTAGAAAGCTCAATAGAATTGGCGAAAAAAGGTGGTTTGGTTGACATTACCAGTAGTTCATATCCATATTTTCCGGAATATGAAGTAAAGCCTTCGAAATCGCTGGCGATGCTATTGAAAGCAGGAATCGATATTTCACAAATCACTTTTACCTCTGATGCAGGCGGTTCTCTCCCCGGTTTTGACGAAGAAGGCAATCTGATTAAATTGGAGATGGGTGCTCCAGATGCCAATATTCGCGAAATTCTAGATGCAGTGAATGATGAGAATATTCCTTTGGAAACAGCCATAAAGGTTATGACATCTAATCCGGCACGCATTCTCAAACTTCAGGATAAAGGTCACTTGAAAGCAGGTTCTGATGCTGATATTGTAGTGCTTAAAGATCAGAAAATCACTCATGTCATTGCCCGCGGCCAGTGGATGATGAAAAACACTGAAATTCTAAAAAAAGGCAGCTACGAATCATAAAATTCTGCCAAACCTCAAATAAGTGGCAAAATATTTCGTTACATATGCAATTTGGAACATATTTTGATTGAGTTCTCCCAAAACTCCTATTATGAAAAACTTATTTTTTGTTTTTATACTTGCTGTCGTTTTAGGCAGTACCCAAAGTTTTGCACAGGAAACCAAACCTGTAATTTTAAATACTGAAACCTTCGACGATTTCATATCCAGTGGGGTGGTTATGGTCGATTTCTGGGCAACTTGGTGTGGCCCGTGTAAGAAAATGAATCCAGTAATTGAGCAAATTGCCGATTCGTTGCAAGGCAAAGTCAAATTTGGAAAAGTGGATACTGACAAAAATCCATCACTCTCAAAAATGTTTGGCATACAGTATATTCCTACCACCATTATTTTTGTTGATGGAAAAGCGATGGACCGTAAAAGTGGTTACCAAAGCTTACAACAATTAATGGAAAGGCTTTCCCCTTATATAAAAGAAGAATAATCATCTCTTTTTTTGGGTATTTCATCGTTCAAATTAGAAAATCACTACATTTGTTAATCTTTCTGCATATGAAAAAGATATTGATTCGTATTTTTAATTGGAAAGCTGTAATAGGCATGTTGCTTGGAGCAGTTGCCGGATATATTTACTATATCAAAATTGGCTGCACAAGTGGTTCCTGCCCAATCACTTCAAACCCATACTCTACTTTGGCATGGGGATTGATTATTGGTTGGTTACTTGGAGACACCTTTTATAAGGATCCTAAAAAACAAAAAGAAAACACACAACAAAATATATAGTTATGTTACGCTTTATTAAAATTTCGGTTCTGTTTGCGATTTTTGCTGTTTTCATTGGAAAATCAGCTGATGCTCAATATCGTACGGTTAATAACAAGGCCTTTAAGAAAGGGGAAAAGCTTACGTATGTAATCTATTTCGACTCGTTCATTACTGGCAAAATTAAAGCAGCATACGCTACATTTGAAATCCTGCCTCAAACTGAAACCATTGGAAGTCGTACATGTTTTCATGTAGTAGCATCTGGCGCAACATTTAAAAAATGGGATTGGGCTATCTATGTACAAGATCGTTTTGATTCTTATATTGATGAACAGTCGATGATGCCATGGTTATTTCTGCGTCGTGCTAAAGAAGGTAATTACGAAGCCAATCAGGATATTATTTTCAATCATAGTTCGGGAGTTGCTCAGTATAAAAACAATAAGAATGGAAACTCTGTGAATTACACCATTCCAGCATATACCCAGGACATGATTTCCGCAGGATATTATGCTCGTACAATGGATCTCAGTGGTCTTACTCCAGGAATTAATTATACCATTCCTTATGTTTTTGAAGACAGTCTTTTTTCAACGACATTGGTTTACACAGGGTTGAAGAAAGTAAAGATTGGAATAGGAAAATATCGCTGTATGGCATTCAAGCCTAAAGTATTGGTAGGAACTGTTTTTGGAGAAGCATACCCATTAACTATATATGTAACCGACGATGACAACCGTATACCAATCTATGCAAAAAGTTCTATTCTTATTGGAACAGTAAAATTTGAACTGGTTGAATACGAAAATCTTAGAAATCCGATAAACTCAAAATATTAAAAAAGCGCCAGATGGCGCTTTTTTTTTCATAGGTTAAACCAAATTGAGATTTAGTTTTAGGTAAAAATAATTTGAGTATTCTCTCCACCTGCCAATTCATAAAACTGACCAACAGTTAAAACCCCCTCTACATGTTCAGACAAATCTTCTTTCTTTAATTTGAACATATCCATTGCAAGCTTACAAGCATAAATTTCGCCACCACCGGCAGTAATCATTTCCAAAAACTCATCCACAGGGGGAATATCGAGTTTATCCATTCCTTTTTTCATCATAGATGATGTCATAGCTTCCATTCCTGGAATACTACCAACCCATGTTGGAACACGCCAGCCATTTGGCAATCTTAATGCAGGGTTACCTACTGTAGCTGTATGGAGTTTATTCATTCTGTTTCCTTTTTTTGTAATGGCATCAAGCCCAAAGAAAGTAAAAAACAGTTTAGCCTCCATACCTTCCATTACTGCGCCATTAGCCATCACCAAAGAAGCATAAACATCTTCAAGATTTCCTTTAGCACAAATAATACAAACCTTTTTTAAAGGTGACTCATTTGTTTTTGCATTCATTATTCATCCTTTCTATTAAACGCAACTTGCCGGCTTTGGCAATCCTGCAATTTTTGTTGCTAGTTTTAATGGTCCACCAGGGAAAAGTCCATAAAAACCTTTAATATCTACAATACTACTTTTCCCAACGCTTCTTATGGTTAAGCTTACTCCAGCAGCATGCTTTTCACGCAGGAAATTCAATAATTTCCAATGCAAGTCGCCCAATTCAATATTTTCTTCCTTAGCCAATTCTTTAGCTATATCTTCATTCCATTCGTTCATATCGCTCATATAGCCGTCTTCAGTGAACGAAACTGAATTACCGGCAATGTTTTTTGTTTCCATTTTATCTGTTTTTTCAATTATTAATTCAATTTTTTAGCTGCTTTTACAACTCTTAAGAGATACGATAGACTGCTGCGTACTTCTTTAGATTTCAAGTCTTTAAATATCTTCCAAAGTGATTTATCGTCAAGTTTCTCATCTGGTTTTACCTGCGATAGCGCAGCAGTTAAGTGCTCTACACGTCGGAGCAAATCAGGATTACTTACATGGCCTGCAATTAATCGTAATGAATCAAACACCCCATTTTCTTCCAATTCGGACAGTTTTTGGGTAATATCCAATATTATTTCATTTACCACAGGCATAGCATCCTTCATCAAATCGCTCATGCTATTGAGGGTTTCAAGCAGATTACTGATATTGTCAAGATTTTTCAAAAAACGAAAAACCAGCAGCTTCACTTGTTCTCCATCGATCAAAATTCCCTGATTATCAAGTTCATCTACAGCGTACTTAAATGCATCGCGACTAACAATAGACACATCCTGAACTAAATCTTCCATTACCTGACGTTGCTGGCGTTGTTCCTGAAGATATTCCAGAATCAAATCCATTTTTTGCTCGAGGCCATCCATTCTATGTTGTACTTCACTCATAGCTTTGGAATTAACAGTTTTTACATTTACCGGCCATACTCATCAATGGATCAATGGGCATCTCTTTGCCTTTCAATAAGATATGCCAGTAAATCCAGCGAAACATCACTTTCCCATAATGGTTCATCCTCGTATTCTTCAATAAGCCAAATGGACCAATACCGGGTAGAGGAAATGTACCAGATAGGGGCTCGGTTTCATAATTGAAATCAATTAATGAACCTTTACCTCCACCTGTTTCAATATAGCAATTGGCATGTCCGTCAAATTTCGCATGCATTTCTCGGCCGTCGATGACACTCATTAAATTCTCAAACAAAATATCTGCTGCAAAATGCGCAACCGATCCAGCTTTAGACGTAGGAATATTAGCTGCATCGCCTAGTACAAAAACATTTTCATGCTGCTCACTGCGGAGCGTATATTTGTTGGTAGGAACAAAAAACAAATCATCGCCCATGCCACTGCGCTCAATAATCTCACTTCCCATATTTACAGGAACAATAGTTAATAAGTCGAATGCAATTTCACGACCATCGTAGGAGCGTATCACTTTCTTATCATTATCAACCCCTTCGAGATAGAAATCGGGAATAACCTCAATATTTTTTTCTTCCAACAACCCACTCAGCATTTTGGTAGCTCGAGGTTTGGTAAATGCCCCCGACATTGGAGTAACATAAGAAATTTTCACCTTATCTCTTATTCCAATTTTGGTAAAATAATCATCGGCAAGAAATACAAATTCTAATGGCGCAACTGGACATTTATAAGGCACTTCGGCAATATTCATCACAAGGTGCCCACCTTCCCAGCGCTTGATAAAATTTTGCAATGCCAATGCCCCTTCGAGCGTATAAAAATCAAATATCTCTTTATACCAAAGTTTATCTTTTAATCCTGGAGTCTCTTCCGGACGTGTTTGAGTTCCAGTGGCAATAATCAAGTAATCATATTTATGTACCGTTCCATCCTGCATCAAGATGCTATTCTCTTTCGGTAAAATTCTATCTGTTTCATCAAAAATCACATTCACTCCTGAAGGAAAGAAATCGGCTTTTGCTTTAATTACATCCTCTCGATTATAAATTCCAAAGGGAATAAACAAAAAACCCGGTTGGTAATAATGTGTTTTATGCTGATCGATAATGGTAATATCCCACTCATCTCTGGGCAAAGCCTTTCTGAGTTTGTTCAACATAATGGTACCTGCTGTACCTGCTCCGAGAATGATTATTTTTTTCATTAATGTATAAATTGATTACATTTGCAAATGTAGGTCATGTTGATAGTGATTTAACAGCTAACACCATGACAATCATCATGAACTGATAAATATCATACAGATATGCCAGAATCAATTGCACATTCTATTAGTAAAATGAAGTCTGATTGCCAATGTGAAAACTGCGTATTGCGCAATCTTATATTTGCCCATGTTCCTGAAACAGATGCGGATGTTCTCTGTGAAGTTAAAAAAGAGAAAAAATTCAAAAAAGGAGAAATTATAATTGAACAGGGTGCTCCTATCAGTGATTTTTTCTACATTAAATCGGGTCTTGTAAAACTATCAAAGGTCAGCGATCAAAAGCGTAATTACATTATTACTATTGCGAAACCGCACGATTATATAAATCTGCTCACCATTTTCCATGAAAAAGAGTATGCGTATACAATGACCGCACTCGAATACACTGAAATCTGTATTTTTCCGCTTAACCTGATTATTGACTTAACGCTAAAACACGGAAATTTTGCCTTGGGCATCATTAAAAAAGCCAGTAAAACTTCTGACGCCATCATTGATAAATTCATTAAGCACAATAGCAGAAATCTTAGAGGCCGCATAGCCATGACTCTACTCGATTTCTCTCTAAGTATTTACAAATCTCATATTTTTGAATTGCCCATTTCCAGAAAGGAAATTGCAGAGCTTATTGGTATGACTACTGAAAATGTAATTCGAATACTGAGTGAATTCCGTAAAGAAGACATCATCAAAATCAATGGCAAAGAAATTGAAATTATTGATTTCGATCGACTTAAAATGATTTTCGATCACGGATAAACCATGCACGACATTGAACCTTTCTATAGCTGGCGTCACTTATACACCAGCGAAAATGATACACACTCCCCTTTTGAAGGTCGGGAATATAGTGACATCTACTTTAGCCACACGGTTTACAATTACTATATTCACCCACAATGGGATGAATTTGGGTCGAATACTTTATACCTTAAAATTCTTTTTGTAGATTATGAAAAGTCCGTTGCCATTATTGAATTAATAGGAGAGTGGAACGACTGCCTCTACAACGACATCATGTTTCTGAAAAGAAATATAATTGAATTAATGCTCAGCAAGGGAATTCAAAACTATATTCTTATTGGAGAAAATGTACTAAATTTTCACTACTCCGATGAATTATATTACGAAGAGTGGCATGAGGATAGTGATGGAGGATATATTGTTTGCATAGGATTTTTACCCCATGTCATTACTGAATTTAAAAATGCAGGGATAGACCGTTTTCTTGTTTTTAACGACGATATTCTTGACATAGATTGGCGAACGTATACTCCCGACCACCTGATTGAGAAGGTGGAATCGCTTATCTAGGAATCACACCCAAACCATCCATGATAACTATCATAATATTTAAGGCAAAAAAGTATTGCATTATATAAATTATCTCTATCTTTGTTAACGTATTAACAACACTGAGGCAAGATTAATTCAAACCAAAGTGCCCTGAATAATCTGATCTATAAGCCATTATTCTTATGGAAAAGAAACTTGGAGTAATCATTATATTGGTCAACGACCGTCAACAGGTTCCGCGCATAAATACTTTGCTGGGCGAGCATGGTGATATCATACTTTCACGTCAGGGATTAAATATCAGCGAGGACAACGTTCAACTCATTTCTCTTTTTATCAAAAGTGATGCAAATACCATCAACTCTCTAACTGGGAAGATGGGAAGATTGCATGGAGTGAAGGTTCGTACTTTGCAATTAAGTGACATTCATTAAAAAACGCAAAAATGAAATTCTATCCGGAAAAATGCAAAATTGAAGATCTGCGGATGCAGCCTTTTATCGACCCCGATGAACTCTGGGATCTAATCGATAATACCAAAGCCGACAAGGATTATGTGCGTGAGATTATTGCTAAATCACTCAGCAAGCAACGACTTACCTTAAAAGAAACAGCCGCGTTAATAAATGCCGATAGTCCTGAACTGATTGAAGAAATTAAAGAGGGAGCTCGCCAACTAAAGGAGAAAGTATATGGCAATCGCATAGTTTTGTTTGCACCATTATATATAGGGAATAAGTGCAGCAACAATTGCTTATATTGTGGTTTTCGTTCTACAAATAAAGAAGCAATTCGCAAAACACTTGATGAGAGTGAGATTATTAAAGAAGTTGAAGCTCTTGAGGATAATGGACATAAGCGGCTAATTCTAGTCTACGGCGAACATCGCGATTATTCTGCTGAATATATTGCAGAAACAGTAAAGATTACGTATAGTGTAAAGAAAGGGCAAGGAGAAATTCGAAGGGTAAATATCAATGCAGCCCCTTTCGATATTGAAGGCTTCAGAACAATAAAAGACTCAGCCATTGGAACTTATCAAGTCTTTCAGGAAACTTATCATGAGGAAACCTATAAGAAATATCACCTGGCAGGAAAAAAATCAGATTATAACTGGAGATTAACTTCTCTCGATCGTGCCCAAGAAGCAGGAATTGATGATGTTGGCATTGGTGCACTTTTTGGACTTTACGATTGGCGTTTTGAAGTAATGAGTTTGGTCCGCCACACCAACCATTTTGAAGCTGTTTATAATGTTGGGCCACACACCATATCATTTCCTCGTATTAAAGATGCAGCGGGTTTGAATCTCGACCCAAAATATCAAGTAAGCGATGAAGAGTTTACCCGTTTGATTGCTATTCTACGTCTAGCTGTTCCCTACACCGGCTTGATTCTTACTGCTCGTGAAACGCCACAGGTTCGCGATGAAGTCATTGCCTTTGGCGTTAGCCAGATTGATGGAGGCACTAAGCTCGAACTTGGTTCATATAGCGACTCATTAAATGAAGAGCAGGATCTCAATAAAGAACAGTTTCATATTGCCGATAGTCGTTCACTTAATGAAGTTATTGATGAGCTGCTTCAAAAAAACTTCCTGCCATCCTTTTGTACAGCTTGCTATAGAAAAGGAAGAACAGGTGAGCATTTCATGGAATTTTCTGTCCCTGGATTTATAAAACGATTCTGCACTCCTAATGCAATTCTAACTTTGGCAGAATATCTCATGGATTATGCTGCTAGCGACACCAAAGTTAAAGGCTGGGAGAATATTGAAAGCGAACTCAAAGGTCTCGAAGACGGAGGTTACGACACCAAAGATTTGCGCGACAGAGTTGAAAGAGTGAAAGCCGGAGAAAGAGATTTGTATTATTAAAAATCGAAAATCATGGTAAAATATAAAGTACTTGGAATTCTGATAAAGGATCGTATTAAGGAAGCAGGTAAAACGCAGGGTGTTCTATCAAAATATGGAAACATCATTAGCCTGCGCCTTGGAACTCACGAATTAAGCGAAGCCAAAAATTCGAGAGTAGGCATGATTGTATTGACTCTAACTGGCGACCACTCTCTGTGGCCCGACCTTGAAAAAGACTTACAAGAAATTGGCGGCATTGAAGTAAAGGACATAGAGTTTAACTATTAAAGATTGGTAACATGAAAAAAATCATATTTGGCGTAAAAATTCCTTCCCAATCATCTTGTATTCCGGAATTCCAGAAAACCCTTCTAAAATATGGTGGTTTGATTAAAACTAGATTAGGCCTTCATAATGCAAATGAAAGCGTAGATGCACCATTTGGGATAGTTTTACTTGAAATGTCGGGCAATGATGCTGAAATATCAAGCTTTGAGGCTGAAATTCTTAAGCATGAAGACATTGAAATACAGAAAATGTATTTTAGAATGTAATCAGGATAATATTGAGATAAGAAGTTTCCGTCCACCTGCCCTATTTCTAAACTCGCACAGGTAAATCCCTTGCCAAGTGCCAAGAGCCAATTGCCCATTTCTTATTGGAATGGTAATAGACGAGCCCATTATACTAGCCTTAAAGTGTGCCGGCATATCATCACTGCCTTCCATGGTGTGCGTATAAAAGGATGCATTTTCTGGAACCAGATTATCACTAATGGCAGCCATATCCTCCCTTACTGAAGGATCGTAATTTTCATTTATCGTTAATGCTGCCGAAGTATGCTGAATAAAGATATTTACTAAACCACTTTTAGGCAAATCACCCATTTCATTCTTTATACTTTCAGTAATCAGGTGAAACCCTCTACTGTACGCAGGTAGTTGAACATCAAATTCTTCTGTCATTTACAAGTATTTTTACAAAGATAGTAAATAGGTACTTTTCGGGGTAATATAAGAAAAGATAACGTATTCTTCCCCATATCAGAAACTGTATTTTCCCCCTATTCATCGGACCTCCCATGTGCGATCTTTACATCATCATAAAACAAACCGCACACAAGATGAAAAACAAAATTATTCTCACCGCCATAATTATTATTACTTCTCTGATGTCATTTTCTCAAAAAGACTCGGGCGACACTTTAAAGCCATATTGGGCTTACGTACCAAATGTTACCTATGATGAAAACTGCTATGCAAACGGAGACAACTGGACTGGAGACGGCAATTACACCTTACCTTGTGAGTTGATTAACTTTTCTATAATATCAGAAGCTTCAGGCACCTGTTTCGAATGGGCCACTATGAGCGAAACCAATGCTTCTCATTTCAATATTTCAATTCAATATCCAAATGGAAAAATTGAAAAAACCGAGAACATAAATGCAGCAGGAAATTCAAACTCACCCCGATACTACAGAACTAAGAGCGATCTAATTTATCCCAAAGGCAGCATAGTTAAACTCACACAAACAGACTACGACGGGAAAACACACCTAATGGCAATTAAAAGCATTGATATGAAAACAGGGGGCGGCAATATTACGGACTTTACGATCATTAAAGATCAAAACAACCTTACTGCAATTTGGAAATCGAATGCAGATATCAGTACTAGCGTTAATATCTACTCTTTAGATGGACGCTTACTCGGTATTTGGAGTGGATCAAGCAATAACGGACTCAACCACAGTAGCTCATTCACTTTGGACAAAGGGAGCACGTGCATTATTGTACTGGAAACAGCTTATGAGCGTCAAAGTATTAAAACCGTTTTATAGCCTGATTTTGTTTTTAATATGCTCCACGTCGTTTTTCAATTCTGCAACAGTTTTTATAAGCTTATTTTGAGGCAATTGGGGCTCAGGTAAATCACTACTTATATAATGAACAAAACGCCATATTTCACGTATTTCATTCACTGCCAATTCATAGGGTTTATATAAAGGATTTAATGAATAAAGAATTAGCTTACCTTCTGTTTTAATTCTATTTTCCAATACCTTAAACACAATACCGTCGTCTAGAGTAAGCAGAATATATGCCTGGCGATCCCTAATCATATTCCAGTTTTGAACAAACTCGCCTGTTACAAATGCCCTGTCAGGAATTGGAAGCATTGAATCGCCACTGATCTGAAAAGTACGATATTTTTTACTTTTTGAAAGAAATGGCAAAGAAAAGGTTGGCAAAACCTTAATATACTCAGGATCGGCAAATCCAGTTTTATAACCCGCTTTAGCCTTTTCATTAACCAACTCAATATTTTCATTATTGTTTCCGTCAACTGTGCTGGTAAGCACCCTGATATCCGTTCCACGAATATATGGATCCATCCCACGTTCCAACTCCAGTAATTGAGATTCCCCAATTAGAGATATTTCTGTTTGCAATAGTAAATCCACTGAAACATTAAAAAAACCAGCCAAACGAATTACATCATCTAGAGCAGGCTGAGCTACGTCATTTTCATACCCGCTATATGTTGATCTTTTAAGCTTCAATGAAGAAGCTACGTCATCTTGGGTAAGCCCTTTACGCTTTCTTAAGAATTTAAGATTAGCTGAAATATACAACATGATTATTTTTTAAGCAAATATAATGATTATTTTATAAGCTACAAAAAACACCTTTAATAAAATCGAAAAAAATTGCCGAAAAACCGTTAAAATTGACCGATAACTTATAAGAAAAGAACATTGGGATAGAAATCATTAATTTAATGCATATAGTTTGTGAAATATTAAGTACCTGTGCATCTATACTTCAAAAAACAGAAAGCTATGAAAAAAATTATTCTAACCCTAGCAAGTTTTGCAGCATTCATGCTCATTTCTATCTTCCTGTCAGCACAGGGAGGCGGCACCATTAAAGGTGTAGTAATTAATAACGAAACAGGCAAACCGGTACCATTTGCAACGGTATCCGTCAAGTACGGAGATCAGCTAATTGGCACAACGACTGACCTTGACGGAAATTATACTATCAAACCGGTACCTGCCGGCGAATATGTTGTAACCGCTCAAATGACAGGTTGGAGCACAGCAGATCTTGCCGGTGTAAGCGTTTATCAAGAAAAAATTACTTTTGCAGATGATATTAAACTTGCAGAAGGAATTAATCTGCGCACATTAGTAATTAATGGTGATGACATTAGAGAAGTTGACCCAAGCCTACCTAAAACAATGAACAATATTGAGACCAATCAAATACCTGAAAGAAGAGATCTAAACGGAATACTCGCTGTTATGTCTTCAGAGATACAGGTAAGTGATGACCGCGAGGAAGTTTATTTCAGAGGTTCAAGAAACGGAGATGCAATTTATTATATCGACGGAATCAGAATGCGCGACTCTAAAAACATGTGTCCATCAATGGCCATTGGAAGCATTATGGTGTACACTGGTGGAGTACCTTCAAAATACGGTGATTATAGCGGAGGTGTTGTTGTTGTTGAAACCATGAGCTATTTTGATTGGGTTGCTCAACAAGAATCGAAAAGATTGAAAAACGAAGGAAATTAGTATCGCATGCAGCTTATATTGAACAATAAAACCCACAAACTGACAGACGAGGAAGTAGTCTCTCGCTTCTCCCAAACGGGAGACCCCTCTCTGATTGGGGTATTGTTCAACAGATATGCAAAACTGGTAATGGGTTTATGCCTGAAGTACTTGAAAGATGAAGACGAAGCATCGGACATGACCATGCATATCTACAAAAAGCTGCTCGAAAAACTAGGAGACTATGAGGTTCGAACATTCAAAAGCTGGTTATATACTTTTTCCAAAAACGAATGTTTAATGAAACTCAGAAAAGGCTCAAAAGTAGTTCGCGAAATTGAAGTTTCACAGCTGGAAATGAAAGAAGACGAAGAAGAGAAATATACAGAAACTCATTTTCAATCACTCTCGAAAGCCATTGAGGAATTAAAAGCAGAACAAAGAATGTGTATTGAATTATTTTATCTCAAAGAGTTGTCGTACAACGAAATTGAAAGCCAAACGGGATATAGTTGGAAAGAGATAAAAAGCCACATTCAAAACGGGAAAAGAAATCTGCGCAACATGATTAAATTGTAAAGACATGAACAAGTCAAAAAATATACCGGAAAACGACAAGGAAAGGGATCCTTTTCTGGAGGAAGCTATGGAGGGATGGGAACAGTTTCCAAAAGCGCGCATAAAATGGTTTTCCACTAAAGCACGCTTCAGCATCTTCATCTTCGGGAAGTCGTGGGCATGGCTCCCTGCCGGAAGCAAATGGCTTATAGGATCTATTGGCGCAGCAGCCACAGTATCTGTAATTACCGTTTCCACCTTACTCTTTCAGAACGAACCCGACCAAATGTATATGCAACATGCCAATAATGAAACTCCTGAACAAATTATGCAAGAGCCTGATGCAAGTGAAGAAGCCAATAGTGACGACACTATTCTAATCAGCAATCAAGAAGAATATGCCGCAGCAGAAGGATTTAAAGAGGCCAATGAAACTAATCTGATAACTGATCGTGAAGAAACTTCTGTAGATAATAGAAGCACAAATACTCGAATGACACCAGTAACTAACTCCTCATTATCTTCAAATCAATATGAATATTACACTACTACAGGGTCAGCAGATTTGGATGATGAAAGTTGTGTAGACAAAATGGATTCTAAAAAAGCTGAAAGACTAAGCACTCCGACTCAAGACCGCCAGGTAGCTGCACTCCCATGGCTTTGGGTTCATGACTATAAAATTGTGGATTACGATATGCTGCGCACAGATCTCGACGCACCCAGTATAGCTATGAATAAAAGCCTTAGTCCAAGATATGCTTCTGAACTTGAAAAAGAAAAAGGAGGATTGAATGATCAAGTGATTACCATTGATACTATTCCATACAAACAGTACTTGGCCTCTGCTTTACTCATGATTAAACAACAAAATTATCCTGAGGCAGAACGTCAGCTTAAAGTACTTGAAAATATGTATCCAAAAGATGAAAATATTATCTTCTATACCGGATATATGTATTACGAACGGGGCAGTTTTGCTATGGCTATTCCTTACTTTGAAAAAGCAATGAAAAGCCCTCTTATGGCCTATACTACTGATGCTGAATGGCTTATTGCCAACTCTCTACTTAATATGGGCAATACTAAAGAAGCATGTTCTATTTTCAGATTAATCTCATCAAGAAATAATTTTTACTCAAAAGATGCAAAAAAGCTATTGAAACTTCACGATCATGAATAAAGCTCTACCATTTCTGATCCTTTTATTATCTACGGTATTACTCAATGCCCAAAATATTCGCGGACGGGTAATATCTACTGAAGGAGAAGGAATTAGTAGTGCTCACATTCGTATCCAGGGAACAACCAAAGGATTTCTCAGCGATCCCAATGGATATTTCACAATCAGCGAAGTAAACCATGGCGATATTCTTGTTTTTAGTCATATTAAATTTGATAGTTACACGGTTACAGCAGATACAAAAAAAGACTTTCTCAATATTGTAATGATTCCGAAAACATACAATATAAAACCTGTTAGCATATACTCCAAACCAGTGATTTGCCTCATGCCCGATACTCCTTTATTTATTACCGATTATGAGATATGGGACGACCAGATAGTTATTACTGCAAATAAAATGCGAAAAAGCAGTCAACCCAGGTTGATTTTTATGAATATGGACGGTGATATTGGTGCATCGGCAGATATAGATAGACCAGTTTCCCTATTTAAAGATCCCCTCAACAATATTTATTATGGTTCTAAAGAGGAAGCTTGGCAGATTTTTAATTTTGGCGACACTGTATTCTTCTCCCAACCTTTTGATGCCGAACTATTTAGCGAAGCACAAAGTCATTGGGTAGAATCTATTGGCGATAGTGTAATCTTTTCTTACCATTATTATCGTAATCAGGCATTGGGATATTTTCTAAAAAGCAATCCCAGCGACAGTGCACACGAGTGGTTTACTTTTGTTGATGAGGAAGCTATTGACCGGATGAGCTGGGGTGGTTTTTTCGACAATAATGAATTTGATCAGCGTTTTGCCGAAAAGATAGTATATAAGCCAGTGCAGGTTCCAATGTATTTTTTTGAAGATAGCATAGTGGCTTTCAATTTTATCACCAAAGAAATTGAGTTTTATACCTACGAAGGCGAGAAAATTAAAAGCGTTGAAATGCAGTATTCGTACAAGAATAAAATGGAAGATGAAGTTTATTACGATGAAGTTTATAAGAAATTCTATGGCAGAGAAATACGCAACGGCAAAAATGCATTAATTGAAATCGATATCAACAGTGGGTTACCAGGTGAAACGTACACTTTTAAGGGCTATCCCCATATTGAAAAGCTTAAGGTTTACGCAAACGAACTCTTTTTCATCTATAAAGACTATTCCGGCGATGAATACCGCAGACTATACAAAAGTCCACTTATAAAACAGAGTGCGGGGTTGTGATTGGATGATTTATTATAGATCCCCCCAATTCTTAGATAGAAATAATCATAGGATAAAACCGTGATTTTTTTGGATCGCAGACCTGTCACGCACGGCGTGAGGACGCAGATTTGACAGATTATTGCATTGGCTTGTACTTCAAATTCAGTACTGTATGACGTAAACGCCACTGGTGCAGGATTTACATAGATTGTCTTAAAATTCGCTGAGGCAAATTATGAAAACAGTAAACTCCGAATCAGGCTTGCCTGATTCTATCTGTGTGAATTGTTGGTGTATTAATGTGATTTAAAAAAATCTGAGTAATCTGAATAATCTGTGTTTTCAATAATCAATATGAAATAAGTCTTTTGTGTTCAGGGCTTTTTAAACACAGATTTACACAAATTACACAGATTGAATAAATTATAACAGATGCACACAGATAGTTTTTATAATTCGCTGAGGCAAATTATG
>JAFGWG010000070.1 GCA_016937255.1 Bacteroidales bacterium | reverse complement strand
TTTTAGCGCTTAGAAATACCAGTTTAGAAATATACGCTGGCAGGAAAAGTCACTTTCTTCCGGGCAATGAAAGTCTATTTCCATCTTTTCTGATACGTAAACAAAATCATTAATCTCCTCTTCACTAGGAACTCCAAACATGTCAATGATTTCATCAATATGTTTGTCAAGCAAGGAGGCTTTTTCATCATTTATCTGATGCATTTCCAGCCATGACCAAACATTCTCAGCTTTATGCTGACCAAGGTACATGCTTTCAATAATATTATTTTCTTTATTGAAGCTAATAGACAAAATATCTTCATCTTTGTTTTTATAATAGTACACCCCATAATGATTATCATCATTACGATATTCGTCATCCGGCTTTCCAAATAGCTCTATTGCTTTGTCTATGGTATTACCATATTCAATGCCGAGGAAGGACTTAAAATTATCGAGTTTCATAAGCGTATAATTATTTTGCCGAAGGTAAGGAGTTTATTTCATTGACTATCTGCTGAATGTCGTCTTTAGAAAAACCTTTTTCAATTGCCAGTTCTTCGAGAGTTCCCCAAACAGGTTCTCCACACAATACACAAACAATGCCTTTCTGACGGAGAAAATCAACGGACTCCGGTATTATTTCAATCAATTCTTCAACTTCAATATCAGCACGAATCATTTTAATAGCGATTTAGCGAATTCAGGTCATCGTAGGCCTGCAACAAGCGTTTTATCATCCCTTTTTCACCTGCACGCAACCAAGCACGTGGGTCGTAATGTTTTTTGTTTGGCTTGTCTGCACCTTCTGGATTTCCGATTTGAGTTTGCAGGTAGTCCTTTTTCTCTTTATAATAGCCGTGAACACCATCCCAAAATGCCCATTGGGTATCGGTGTCAATATTCATTTTGATTACTCCGTAAGTAAGTGCTTCTCTGATTTCGCTTTGAGCAGAACCACTTCCACCATGAAATACAAAGTTTACAGGCTTATTGTCATTAAGATTATATTTCTCTTTAATGTATTCCTGACTATTTTTCAAAATTTTAGGTTGCAAATGAACATTTCCGGGTTTGTAAACACCATGAACATTTCCAAAGGACGCTGCTATAGTAAAATCAGGACTAATTTTGCTTAATTCTTCATATGCATAAGCAACATGCTCGGGTTGAGTATAGAGTTTTGAGTTGTCAATATCGGTATTGTCTACTCCGTCTTCTTCACCACCGGTTACGCCTAATTCAATCTCTAATGTCATGCCGATTTTAGCCATGCGAGTGAAGTACTTTTTGCTGATTTCAATATTTTCTTCCAGTGTTTCTTCACTAAGATCCAACATGTGTGAACTGAAAAGTGGTTTTCCGGTTCGCTCGAAATGTTTTTCTCCTTCATTAAGCAATCCATCAATCCAGGGAAGAAGTTTTTTGGCAGCATGATCGGTATGAATAATTACGGGAATACCATATAGTTCTGCCATTCGATGCACGTGCTCTGCTCCTGAAATAGCTCCTGCAATACTGGCTTTATAATCGCTATTATCGAGGCCTTTACCTGCGTTAAATTGTCCACCACCATTAGAAAACTGAACAATAATTGGTGAATTAGCTTCTTTTGCTGCTTCAAGTACTGCATTAATACTATCGCTTCCAACAACATTTACGGCAGGTATTGCAAATTCATTCGCTTTTGCAAATTCTAATAGTTTTCTGAGATTTTCACCGAAAACAACGCCCGGTGCTATAATTGATGATAAGTTTTCCATTTTTCTGAATTTTGATTAAGAATATAAGTTCTGCTAACAAAGGTCGGAAAAATATGGCAGAAAGCAATAGAAATTATTCTAAGATTAATCTAATTCCCGAAACAGAAAAAACGATGGTATAACCCCGCAATTCAAAGTGTCTTTTGCTGTTCCATTAGAACTATATTTTATAATACGCCCTGATTGGTTAAAATCTTTGGCATCAGCCACATATATTTCAGAAGTGACAGGATCAATACCCAGCCCGTTAAAGCCTTCAAAATTTCCAGAATATGGAGAATGAATTATTATTTGTGGATTTCCGGTTGATTCTACGGGTTGGTAAAATACATTCTTGTTTAGAAAATAAAGAGTGTCACGGCTTCCATTTATGGCAAGCCTGCCAATATCGTCTTCCAGCTCAAAAATCCATTCCTGTTCAATTTGTAGTGTAGTAGTATTAATTTTAACCAAACTGGCTTCTTCGTATCCATAAGTGCTGCCCTGAAAGCCTCCATCGCAGCCTACCCAAAGCATATTGTTTTTGTCAAGCACCATCGATTTTGGCTGAATGCCAACTGTAATTGAATCAATAAGCTCATCGGTTTGAGTATTAATAACGAGAATTTTATTGTCGTAACTCCAGCAGCTTGCAAAAACATAAGGTCCAATCTGCACCATTTCTTCCGTGGGATGCTGATAATACTGTGTTTCTCCATTATTGACATTAATATATCCTGTAATAGACTGTGTTTGAGGATTGATAATCGTAATAGACCTGGCATATAGATCGCTCACGTACGCTTTTTCATCGCTAATGAAATATATATATCTCGGGGAGGTCAAACCGGTTATTTTCCCCTGATAAGAAAAATCATTTTTATTGATGATATAGATTTTCCCACTATTGTTGATGACGATGTAAGCCAGATCTCCGTGTATTTCTATACTGATGGCTACATCACCAAGAGGCAAACCGTTGGTATTTAAAAAGATGTCATTGTATATGCTGTCGTTGTCAATGTCGAAATAACTCAGCGATGCATTATCGTACATGAAATTGCCTTCATTTATAATAAATACTCCGCGACTACTATCTGTCAATACACCAATATTGAGCGGATCTTGTTCCCATAGTTCTTCATCGTGCATGCAGGAAGATAAAACCCAGCCTAAAATCAGGAATAATATGTAGGGCTTCAATCTTTGCATGGAACTTTATATTTTATTCGAAATATGAGCATGTAATTGCGCCCGGGCATGGGTTGTATTAAAAGGCTATGATAAGTTTCATTAAAGAGATTATTGACTTTGCACTCAGCAAAGATTTCTGTGTTTTTAAAAGTAAGTTTTTTCCCAATGGATACATTGTTCATGAAATATGGATAGAATCTGAATCGACGCCCCGGCTCATTACTGCTGCTGGTAAATCTTTCCCCGTAATGGTTGTGTTGATAGTTTACAAAGAATTTTTTCCAGCTGACTTGCAGAAAGACATTTGCAGACTGTTTTGGGATAAAACTGAGCTGTTTCCCATAAGAATCTCCACCCCAAACACTGCTGTCGCCAAGGTTAATGCTGCTTCCGTAGCTGTAAATTACATTGGTAAACATGCGAAAATCTTTATTTTGGTATTTGGCTTGTATGCTTGCCTCTATGCCCTGAGTTCTGACTTTGCGAATATTTTGTGGCTCCCAGAAACCTTGAACAGATGGAAGCCAGATAATCCAATCGCTGATATTTGAATGCCATAAACTGATGGATGATTGTATGGAGTATTTCTTTTTGCTGAAAATATAGTGCAATCCTCCTTCATAGCTTATTCCGTGTTCAGGCTTCAAGTCTGGATTCCCCCCGGGTGACCAGTACAAATCATTTAGGGAAGGGAAATGGTAATTGGATGAGGCAGACATTTTTATAACGAAAGGAATACTATCTGAAGGCTTATAATCTATTCCAATAAACGGAATGATTGGTTTTATTTGATTGCCATAAAATTCGCTTCTCAGAATGAACGATGTATGAATTTTCTTTCCAATCTCAGTAAAAAAAGCATTTTTGAGCGATATTTCATTAAGGCTTTTGTGATATCCGCTTAATGAAACAGTATCTAAACTTTGTACTTCAATCCATTGATGTTTAATTTCAAAAGTGTATTTGCTTTTCTTTCCAATTTGGCGTTCATGCTGCAGACTTTGAACAAAGCGCAATGAATTACTGCCTGAATTATTTACTGGAACTACTCCAAGCCCGGGAACAGAATTTTCGAGTTTGTATTGCATGTCGAGGTACTCAAAAGCTGTTCTATATTTGTTTATTTGTTTTTCGCCAAACGATTTCCAATGAAATGAAATACGGTGACTTTCTTCTTTATTGGAGTTTATAGAACTATTATCGGGTCCCTCATAAGATGAAATTCTCGGTAGATTTCTGTCAGATTTTTGCCCCCAGTATTGAAGACTTAGAAAATTGTTTTCATTTGCCTGCCAGTACAATTCCTGCATTAATCCTTTTGAGTGAAAAGCACCCTGTGAATTGGTGTCCATTGGATGAATAATTTCACCACTAATAGGGTCAAAATCTCCAATGCTTTTATTCTCGAAAGTGAAGTCGTTCTTCGCATTAATCTGATAAATTCTTGTCTTAGATTGGAACCTGCGATTGCCAAAATCCACTTTAAAATACTCGTGATTATTATGATAGCTTCCAATAACTTGTGTGTATTCTGTTGAAAAGCAATTGTTCCAGTTTGCATTGTTTTTGAGTTCAATTGCGCCGCCTAAACCTCCACTGGATTGTGCGGTTGATGAATTCCCCTGATAAATTGAAAGCTCGTCAATCAAGGTCACTGGAATTAATGAAAAATCGACCATGCCCAGCATCGGAGAATTTATTTCAAGACCATTCCATTCCACTTGTGTATGACTTGAGGCTGTTCCTCTAAAGGAAGCGGTGGACATGCTGCCATGCGCATACGATTTAATATATACTGCAGTGTTTTCCGACAATAAAGTGGCTAAGGAATTTCCTTGTTTATCTTCTAGAATAAGAGAGTCAGTGCTGATGATTTGCATTCCTGCTTTCATGGGGTCAAAAATAGCCTCACCAGTAATGATAACTTCATTGATTTTAATGGTGTCAGGTTTTTCCTGTCCAAAAACAGAAAATGCAAGGAGTAATAATATGAAAAATGAAAGGGAACGCAAGTTATTCAATTATAATCTGTGTGCTTCCATTGATATCATTATTCGTAATCTGAAGTAGATATATGCCAGAGTTCAAATGGCTGAGATTATAAGTCTCTTGGTCGTCTGTATTATTGAATTGTGCTACAATTCTTCCGCTAAAGTCTAAAACAAAGACATTGTAAGCATCGTTTGTGCCAGTATTTACCCTAAATTGCCCATTAGAAGGATTCGGATAAACATTTACTTTGTTTTCATTATTGTTCTCAGCAATGAATGTATTGTCTTCTGTTGGATAGACCATCAGATTGTCCATGCAGAAATAGCCGGGAGTATTAATTCCATAAGAGCCAACATCACTTGAAGCCATACTAAACCAGAGCTTTTTCACTTCGCCCAATTCCATCAAATCAACCCATGTCCATTTGTCAATGATATAGTCTTTGGTATTGTCTGCAAAACGATAATCTGCCAGATAAAACTCAACAGTATCGGTAATGGAGCTATCTGCTCTTTCGCCATAGATCAAAAGTTTGAAATAGTCGGGGTCGTTTCCAGATGCACCACCAAATTGTTTTGCAACAGCATCGCCATCAAGCATGCTAAAATAGGCCATGGTTGAATTGCAAACATAAAAACCGCTTGCAATGTGAGCATTGGTATCGGTCCAGGTTATTTCGGCGGGAATCGGATCGTATGTTGGAGACATGAAATCGGGTTGCATATACCCGATAATATAATTAGTGCCGCCACTATCCGGGGCATACATTCCACCTGCACAAATTGCACTGTATTGATTTAACCAGCTTGCTGTTGTGTCATCACGCATATTGGTATATGAAAATCCCAGCCAGCTGTAAAATGTTGTATCGTAAGTGTTTATGAAGGTTGCTATGCCGGAGTTAAAGCCTCCGCTAAGATCTGAACCATTCCAATACGTGTCTAGAGATAATGGGAGCTCGTCTGTTTCCGAAATTTCAAAAGCCGGTGCCTGATGGATTACCCCAATGGCATCAAGATCGAAACCTGAATTCCAAAAAGGAGTAGGGAAGGGGTCGTTCACAATATTTCCATAAGAATCGTAGGTGCTATGCACAGTATCTATGCTTCCGATACAGTCGATGATGCGCACAAATCGAATGTTATTGAGATCGATATTTGTAGTGTCGGTTAGCTCGTTAAGATCAAAGCCAACGCCATAACCCTGGCGATATTTTCCTGCAAAACCGTCAATTTCAGTTGCGTACAGGCTTCCAAATCCACCAATTTGCATGGTAAACTGAGTTACTGAATGTGTTGGAAAACGCGAAAAATGCTCGCCATCTGAACTCACTTCTACAAAGCCCAATTCCAGATATGTATCACTAAAACTGTTTTCAAAAACAGCAAAATCATTTCCGCTTCCATTTATGATAGGGTGCTCAAAAGTTAAGGTAGCATAACCGCTATCGCCAAGACTTACAATGTCGTTTGAATTGCCTTCAGCCGCAAAAAGTGCATTAGATGCTATTCCAAATGAAGCATGATTGGAGCCCTGATCCCAAATATTGGGGTCGTCTATTTTAACCGGGCCTCTGCAAATTTCAATTCCAGTTGCCCACGATTGAATGGCAGATGAGTCTTTAGAAATTGCCTCTGATCCAATTTGCCCAGCCGGAGGATCGTAAGGCCCTTGCGCATAAGCTAAGAAGCTAAGGCACATGGCTGTCATTAGAAATACAATTTTTTTCATTGTTCAAGTTTTGGTTAATCAATAATTACTTTATCTGAACTTTCATTCAGAATTTTTTTGATTTCCAAAACTTCAGGGGAATAATAATTAGGTTTTTCAACCTATTCATAGCTTTCTCCCGAAGCTCAGAATATAATGACATTGGGCAGGTCTTCTGACTTGTTCCGATTTTGGCCGCCTTCCCATCTTGCCTTTAGCATGACAGTGGCATTTTGGTCAAAATATAAATAGAACTCACAGCTACGGGGATAGTCAGGGTTTTTCACCCTGTTCCCTTTTAATCAAATTGAACCTTTTGTCGGGGGCAAATGTACGATAAAAATTTATCGCTTTATGGGCTTGTGAAAATTCTTTGATTATTTTTTAATTCTTTGTTGATTTGTAATTTTTTTGCGCCTTATCCGTCTTCGCCCTATACTCCGCAGTCCGGGGCTGTGTGTTGCTGCTGCAAACTACGAGCAAAGAGCTCACTCCCCTCGCTTTTGCTCGCAGTGCACCACATCATCCCCGTTCTTTGCGGGGTGCCGGGCTACGCCGGGGCGTGGCTTAGTCTAAAAATGGGAAAGGCTTGGCTTATTCTGTGAGAAAAATCGTTTTTACTAAACCTGACTGGTTTAACGCAGTATTGGTGAAAACCTGTCAGGTTTTATGCGTAAATTATGTCCACATTCAAAAACAAACTTTACCTTTGTTCAGTAATAAATACAATAATATTATGAAGATTTTCAGCACCCTTATATTTGTCCTTTTTGCAATGATTTCATTTGCACAGGTAATTCACCCTCCACTTGGGCGCACTTCTAATCCAGAAAACGGGGAAATTAAGCTTACGTTAATTGCTCGAATTCACAGTCACACACCAAAAACATACGACACATACGATATTTACGAACCCGATATCATTTCTCCAAAATCTGCAATTTTTTTGGAAGAGAAAGGGAAATTTTATGTCAATAGTCTGGAAGGGTATATGACAGTGGTGTTTGATATGAAAACATTCCGCAAGAAAAAAAGCATACATCACGATTTTAAGAAGGAAGACGCTGGTCTTTTTCAGGAAACCAATGTGCTGAATTATCATTTTCTTCAGGATCGTCCAAATCCCAATGTTTTTATGGGGAAGCCAGTTGAGTGTTGTCTTACTCATAGCGGAAAATATCTCTGGGTTACCTATTATCGTCGTAGTTACGATCCCAATGCTATTGAGCCATCTGCCATGGCAATTATTGATACTGAAACAGATGAAATTGTTCGTGTAATGCCAACTGGTCCTCTGCCTAAAATGATTGCTGCTTCTCCTGATGGAAAATTCTTGGCCGTTACCCATTGGGGAGATAATACCATTGGAATTGTGGATATTTCATCAGATAATTACAAAGATTTCAAATTTGTAGAACATTTTGTGGTAGGATATCAGGCTCAGTTTTCTGCTTCTCAGAATCAGGGTTCAATAAACCGTGACTCACAGTGTGGATATTGTTTGCGGGGCACTGCTTTTACAAAAGACAGCAAATATCTTCTTGTTGGTCGTATGGGTGGTGGCGGAATTGCTGTTTTCGATATGAAAACAAGGAAGTATATAAATACTGTTTTTGGAATGCGTCCTAATGTGCGCCACCTTGTGGTTACAGATAAATATTTATTCCTGAGTAGTAACCGCACCGGTTATATTCAGAAAACTCCAATTGCGGATTTTATAAATCATGCTTTGGATTCGAATAAAACCAATGAGCAATATACCAATTGGAAAGAGGCTTTTGCCGGAATTGGTGCCCGAACCATTGAAGTTAGCGACGATGGAAAGTATATTTTTGTGGCAGTAAACAATGAATCTAAAATTGTTGTTATCCGCGCAAAAGACATGGTGAAAATTACTGAAATTAAGGCCGATTCTTTCCCAGTGGGACTTGCTTTGAGAAAGAATAATTACCTGCTTATTTCCACATCTCAGGCTCACCCGGGCGTAGGTGGCGGCAACTGCGTTGACGTGTATTTTGTGCGGTATTTGAAGTAGGATGTCAAAATTTCAGGATTCAAATCCAAAATAAACATAATATAACAGGAATAAAATCCTCTAATATTATAAAAACTATAGAAAGTCTCTGAAATTCTTACGGTTAATACCGGTAAATTCTGCTGTGTAATTCTTTGAAAATGTCTTTGAAAATTTAATGGTTTTATTCTCACTGTATTTGAATTCAAAGGCTGTGAGTTGCCCATTTATTTCTTCTATATAGTCAATTTCCTGTTGCTGAATGGTTCTCCAAAAATAGCCATTTGCATTGCTTTTTATGTATGAATTTCTTTTCATACGCTCACTTACAAGGAAGTTTTCCCATAGTGCACCAACATCATTTCTGTTTTTGATGTCTTGAAATTGGCCAATAACTGCATTTCTAACACCATTATCCCGGAAATATATTTTCTTTCCTTCTTTAATTTCTGTTCTGAGGTTTCTTCTGAAAGATGGAAGTTTGAATACTACATAGGCTTTTTCAAGAATGTCAATATACCGCTCAACCGTTTTTGGATCGAGATTGCAGGTGCGGCCGAGTTCTGTGAATGTAACTTCGCTCCCCACCTGAAATGCTAGGGCTTTTAGGAGCTTCATTATTTCTGTTGGTTTTTTCAGATTGGCAAACATTAAAATATCTTTGTACAGATAACTGTCAGCTATTTCGTTGATAATGAGTTCGCTATCATCAGTGCCAGATAGTACTTCGGGATAAAACCCATATACCAGTCGGTTTTCCAGATCAGATTCTGCATGCAAATACCCAAAATGATTCTGATATTCATTAAACGAAACAGGCCAAAGATTAAACACCCTTTTCCTGCCGGTTAATGGTTCATGTGTTCTGTTTGCAAGCTCAAATGCAGATGAGCCACTCAAAATGAGCTGTACTTTTGGGAAGGTGTCGTGAATGAGTTTTGCCGTAATGCCGATTTCTGGTATTCTCTGTGCTTCATCAATAATGAAAACTGTGTTTGTTCCAATTATTTGCCTAAGCTCTTCTGTATTGGGCCGGTTCATGGTTGCCAATACTTTTGGATCGTCGGCATTCAGAAATACAAAATTTTCTGGATCGTCTTCCATTAGACTTTTAAGTATAGTTGTTTTACCACTCTGTCTTGGACCAAATAGCAGTATGGTCTTCTTTTTATGTAGCTGCGTTTTAATCTGAGTTTCAATTTCTCGCTTAATCATATCGGAAATATTTATACAAATATAGTAATACGCGGAATAGAATCCAAAAAAAACATAATAAAACAGGAATGAAATCCTCTAATATTATAAAAATACCCGAAAAGTATTACTGATTTTCCCTTAAATTATGATATGCTTGGTATTCAGCATAATTCCATTCCAGAAATGTTTTGCGCTCCCATTTTTGCTTAAATAATTCTTTTCTTGTTTGTATATGCTTAAAATATATCTCTGGCGACATATAATAATAGTCGAATCGAAAATTTGAATCCTGAGTTTGCGAAATCTTTTCAAGTTCCTTCATGCTTTTATCAAGATAGGGCAGGGTTTTATCTGAAAGGTCTGATAAATAATCAAGATGAATAAAAGCAGTATTGGAATGATTGAAATTGTATTTTGCAATAAAGATGTCCCAGTTTACGAAATTGCTGAGCAATAATATTGTTAGAAGAGAAAACACGTTCACCTTTACAAGGTAAAAAACGCTTTTTCTACGGAGAATTTTTACAATTACGCTAAAGAGTCCGAAAAGAATGAAAGCCAGAAACATAAAAACGGCAATTCGCTTAAATGCGAGGTTGAATATGGAAATATAATATATGTTTCTTATGGCTACGGAAATCGCAAGAATGGCATTTTGCCCCATCCAAATATAGGAGAGGATTTTCAGGAATTTATTTTTTGAGTAGAAGTTCTGATTATTTCTAAAGAAATAGAGAACTACAAAAATGCTGACAATGATAGAGAGAATAAGCAAATAGGTGCCAGAGTGTACAAATTGTTTGAGATATTGTCCTTCCCACTGGAAATTAAACCAAACCCAATCGATATCTATGATGTTGATAATGAGCAAGATGAAATTCAAAACCACAAATAGAAATATGCCTACTTTATTTTCGGTTTTGAGTCCGTTAAATCTGAATATATGTTTTTTCTTTTGTCTCAGAAGTTGATCGGTGCTTGAATCGTTTTGGTTCTGAACTCCTTGAATTACCTTCTTGTAGAAAACAAAGGCTCCAATTAACATGGCTCCCAGAAAAGTTGAAATAACCCGTCCATCAATGGAGCTGAAAAACCAGAAAATATTATCGCCAAGCCAATGGTTAATATTGCGAACAAGATTATTAAACACAGGATTGCTGATTCGATAAATGGCAATAAAAAAGATAATTAGAATAATGGGTAGGAAATAGAATTTTAGATTCCATAGCCATCGGCCAAATCTTTTTCCTTTTATTTTAAATGAGAATAATTTTTGAATAAGCGCCAATGGGGCGTAGAACATGTTTGTTATAGAGTTGGCAATTGCCATCCCCGGACTTTTTGCATTGATCAGACTTTGTGCACCTATGAAGTAGACCACAAAAATGACATGCGAAATATGAGCAAGTTTTGAATAGTATAAAACGCTGAAAATGGCAGTAAGTAGCATTCCTGCTAAACTGAATGACTGATTTATATTTTTCAGTTTCAATTGTTTGCTGACAATGAACCAAGAAATCACAAGAACATCAAGAAACAGTAGGTTTAGGCCAAATTTCTTTTGAAAAAATAATACCGTATAAATTAAGGCAAATACAAAAACCTGAGGCAGGAATTTTACTTTCATTTGTTTTTGGTTTTAAACGCCGATTGAAAATCTTTATTGTTTTTTGTGGAATAGATTTGATTATTAGTCTTTTATCTTAATTGCTTGATTTATTTAGCAAAAATCTGTAAGTTTGTTGTGGAGCGTTCTTCTTTAGGGAAAAGACTAGTTATAAGTTGGTTAGGCTTTGAAAATATTAAAAGTTTATCTTTGTTGAAAAGGTCAAAAAATGGAATTCATTCAAAATTCGAACGAATATAGAAAATGGATTGAAGAATTGTAGTCAGAGATTCAAAAATCTCAGATTAAAGCTGCAATTTCTGTTAATCACGCACTTTTAGATTTGTACTGGAAAATTGGCAAGTCAATTTCTGAGAAAATCAATATTGGGAAATGGGGAGCTTCAGTTGTTGAAAATGCATCAAAAGATTTACGGCGTTATTTCCCAAACCAACAAGGGTTTTCTCGCTCAAATCTATTTTCAATGAGAAAATGGTATGAGTTTTATATCAGCTCAGGTCTTGAAATTGAAAAAGTCCAGCAACTTGTTGGACGAATTCCATGGGGACATAATGTGTTGATTATTTCGAAAGTAGAAAGTATTGAAGAGGCAATGTTTTATATAAATAAAACAATTGAGAATAATTGGTCAAGGGCAGTTTTAGCTCATCAAGTTGATTTGGATTTTTATAACCGTTCAGGCAAAGCCACTACAAACTTTCCTGATACCTTGCCAACTCCTCAATCAGAACTGGCAATTGAGACACTTAAAGACCCATACAAATTTGATTTTTTGACTTTAAGTGAAAAAGCGCTAGAGAAAGACATTGAGGAGCAGCTGGTAAATCATATCACATCTTTTTTGCTTGAACTTGGAGGTGGTTTTTCATTTGTGGGTCGGCAAGTGCCAATAAAAATTGATGAAGAGGATTTCTACATTGATTTGCTTTTTTATCATATAAAGTTGAAATGTTATGTAGTCGTAGAGCTGAAATCAGTAAAGTTTAGAGCAGAGTATGCTGGGAAAATGAACTTATATCTTTCAGCCGTTGATGATTTAATGAAAAGTGATAGTGAAAACTCTACAATTGGACTTCTTCTCTGTAAAAGTAAATCAGAAGTAATTGCTGAATATGCGCTTCGTGGAACGACTCAACCTATTGGAGTTGCAGAATATGAAATAGTTAATTCTATACCGGCTGATTTAAGGCCTGAATTGCCTACGATAGAAGAGATTGAGAAAGAATTGGCTATAACAATGAATAAGAACATTAGCAGTGATAGTGAGTAATATTACAATCATTATCCGGTTTAACTTTTCTACTAACTTGATGGGAAAGTTTTGCGCAACTGAAAGTTTTCTATATAAATACTGTTTTAAACTAAATGTCAGCTATTGTCTTACTGAAACAATTAACAAAAAATAAAACAGGATAAAATTTCCAGAACGACAATTCGGAGAGTTGAATTATATGACTATGAAAGGTTAATATGCAGATAACTAACTTACGGTAAAATAAACTTGCCATAAAAGTTGGGTCATTGCTATATCTGTTATATATTCCTTCAATTCTTCTACCTCCCTCCAATTCATTTCATAAAACTATGCTTTAAGAATTCAGGTTTCATAGATATTTCTTAATTTTGAAGAAAATTGATTGTCTTATGAGAATTGCTGCTATTATAATCCGATTATTGCTTGGTGTTGTATTTATTTATTCCGGCTTTGTAAAAGCTGTTGATCCCTGGGGTTTTCAGTTTAAGCTCGAAGATTATTTCATTGCCTTTGGCTGGGATTGGCTTATGCCAGCTGCAATGGTAATGGGTATTTTGCTTTCTATGGCTGAATTTATTATTGGAATCGCTTTTCTTTTGGGCATTAAGCCAAAGCTGAGCACATGGAGCGCTTTGCTCTTTATGATTCTTTTTACGCCAATTACATTGTATCTCGCTATTACGAATGCAGTACCCGATTGTGGCTGCTTTGGTGATGCCATAATTCTTACAAATTGGGAGACCTTTTACAAGAATCTCATTATCATTGTTTTAGTGGGTTTTATATTCATGTATCGAAAGAAGTTTGGTCATTATATGAAATGCCAGTTGGAATGGGTTCCTGTTGCAATCTTTACTGTTGCAATTCTTTTTATTTCGTTTCATGGCTTGCGCCATTTACCACTAATGGAGTTCCTTCCTTATGAGCCGGGTTTAAGTATGAAGCCTGATCCCGATCAAAAAGATCAGTATTTTGTAAGCTATAAAGACAATAGAACTGGTGAAGTAAAAGAGTATCCAGCCGATGATTTTCCATGGGATGATTCACTCTGGATGGCCAGTAATGAATTTGTTGAGCAACGTGTTGTGAAAGCCGAAGTGCCTCAATATCTGGTTTTTGTGGTAGATGAAGAAAATAATGACCACAGTGATGAGGTAATGCTAAATCCCGATTTTCAGTTTCTTGCAGTAATGTATGATTTGGAGAAAGTTTCAGATGAGGGATTCGAGAAGGTTCGCAATTTTGCAGCTCAGTGTGAGTCAGCTGAAATAGCCATTGCGGGTATCACCGCCACACCTTATGAGGATACAGAAACCATCAGACATGATAAACAGATTGCCCTTCCATTCTATTATGCAGATGATATCGTTTTGAAAATGCTTGTGCGTGCGAATCCTGGCTTTATTCTCATGAAGGATGGAACGATCCTGGGCAAATGGGCATGGCGCGACCTTCCTGATTTATCTGAAATAGATTTGGAAAACTTGGAAAGCGAATATCTTAAACCCGTAGAGTGATAAGGTTTCTCCTTAAAAGATTTCTAAACGGACTTCTCATTTTGTGGGGAGTGCTTACACTTTTATTTTTTATTTTTCATGCATTGCCTTCAGACCCTGCCAGAATGTTAATGGGACAGCGAAGCGATAAGGCTTCTGAAGATGCTATTCGCAAGGAATTAGGACTCGATCGGCCACTTATGGTGCAATATGCAATGTATCTTAACGATGTTTCTCCGCTGGCATTTTTGCAGGAAAATTCTGAAAAGCCTTTTTATCAGCATGAAGATTATGGCGGAATAATTAATCTTATACCTTTCTCATCCTCTTCCGCATTAGTATTAAAAGCACCCTATCTTCGACGTTCTTATCAATCAAATCTTCCGGTAATTAATGTGTTGAAACAGGCTTTTCCAAATACAGCTATTCTGGCGGTAGTGGCTATGTTTTTTGCATTTATTGTTGGTGTGTTTCTCGGGGCGGTTTCGGCTCGATTCAAAGGGTCGTGGCTGGATCGTTCGTTAATGACAATTTCTGTGCTTGGCATGTCTGTGCCATCGTTTTTTGCTGCCGTTTTAATTGCATGGGTTTTTGCCTTTCTCTTAAAAGATTATACCGGATTAAATATGTTCGGCTCATTTTATGAAGTAGATGACTTGGGCAGGGGAGAATATATTGCCTGGAAAAATCTTATTTTACCGGCATTTACATTGGCTGTGCGCCCGCTTGCTGTATTTATTAGTTTGTCGAGAAATTCATTTCTGGATGTGCTGGCCAGCGATTATATCCGAACGGCAAAGGCCAAAGGTTTAAAAACAGGGCATATATATCTTCGCCATGCGCTTAAAAATGCACTGAATCCGGTTCTTACTGCTGCTAGTGCATGGTTTGCATCTCTTCTTGCCGGAGCAGTTTTTGTGGAATATGTATTCGATTGGAAAGGCATAGGATATTTGGTGGTAAAGAGTTTAGAAACTTTTGATTTGCCCGTATTAATGGGCTGTTTGCTATTAATCGCACTGATTTTCGTGGTAATAAATATTATTTTGGATTTATCGTATCGCTGGCTCGATCCTAGGGTGAAGCTTAATTAAAACAAGAATGCGCAAGCACTTTCGTACTCGCGCATCTTCGATTTGCTTCTCATTCCCTCATCACCCTTCACATAATCAACATTTGTTCTGAACAAGTATCATCACTCATTCTTTCACTCATTTTTTTACGTTAACTTCACTTGATTCAAATTTACATCACCACACGTCACCACACGTCATCACACATTTTTAATTTGAATCTTTTCACCTGTTCTGAACACCACACATCATCACTCATTCTTATTCTCATCTCCATCACATCAACTTCACTCTGTCTGCACAAATCTTGAGAAGCAATATTTTTTAATCGAAAAATCTTGGCGAGGGTTGAACTATATTTCCTCCTGAACCCAGTCTTATTTGCAATAAAATTTCATGACTACCACTGTTTTGATTAATCATTGGCCCTGAAGGAATATCGTATGAATAATTCAATCTGAATCTTTCATTAATCTGTACTCCGGCGAGCAATACAATGGCCTCTTCAAAACGATAGCTTAATCCGTAATACAGAAATTCGTTTGAAAATGCTGATACGTTTAACTCATATTGAGTTCTGTAGAAACATGAATTTACTGAAAATGCTGGAGAGATAACTGTATTTTCGGAAATATTTGCCTGATAACGGGTATACAAGTAAAAATGTCTTGGCACAGAATACAAGTCGCTGGCATCTTTAGATTGGTGAACATGCGTTACACTAGCTCCAACTGTAAGATTTTTCCAGGCCAATTCTAAACCAGCATCAAAATCAGGTTTCCATTGATTTTCCATGTCAGTACTGAGGTTTTCAGGGTCTTCCATTGTCATTTGACCAAAATCAATGTTTTTTGATAAAACTCCCGCACCAATTCCCATTGATAACCAAAGATTATCATTAAATTTTAAATGGTAGGCATAGGCCATTTTAATATTATAATTGTTTTCGAGTCCAAGTTTATCATTAACCACGCATAAACCCATCCCAAAATTGAGTTTTGAAAGAAATTTGTGCATGTTGAACATCATGGTTTGTGGTGCATCGTTTACACCTATCCATTGCGAGCGGTTTAGAAGATTGAAGGTCATATATTCGCTCTGGCCTGTTGCTGCAGGGTTATAATATATCCGGCTAAAAGATTGCTGGCTAAGTTGGATGTCATTTTGTGCCTGAGCGGCAAATGAAAACATGACAAGGGCGGAAATTAGTATTATATTTTTCATGGTAGTGGGGTTTATTTGATCCTTTTGTTGTTTTTAAATACTCCGATAAAGCAATCGCTATAGCCAAGATTTACAATTTTATCTCGTAATAATTGAGCATCACTATATGAAATGAAGGTTCCGGCTATGTATCTGTAAAATCCATCGGGATATTTTTCTTCTACAATAATAATATCACTTAGGGAATTGGTGATTTTATCAAAATAGTTTTCATTTTCCATTGGGCTTTTTGACGCACAAACCTGAACTTTATAAATTAATTCACTAGCATCAATAGCTTCGGTATTGCCTTCTAGAGGATTTTCTGGAGCCATGTGATTCATGATGTCATCCATGTTAACGTCTTTGATTTCCAGTACCTTAAATGAAGTTCTTCTGTTTTTTTGATGGTCTCCTTCACTTTGTGCATTGGCAATTAGTGGCATATTCTCGCCATAGCCCTTTGCAATAAGTCTTGTTAGGCTTGTTCCTTGTTCAATAAGGAAATCAACAACACTCTCGGCTCTTGCTTGAGATAAGTGCATATTATACTCATCTGAACCACGACTATCGGTATGCGAGCTAATTTCTATTACAATGTTTGGATTTTGATTTAGCATATTCGATAATTTCATCAACTCGCTTTCAGATTCTTGTCTGAGGCTGGCTTTATTAAAGTCGTAATAGATATTGTTGATTACAATTTCTTCGTTGGTTGGAATGGGAACGAGTTCGAAGTCAAAGTCATATCCGTTTGATAATGAGTAGTTTTTGTGGTTTTCCAGTTCAGGAACTTCAAGTGTTTTGGTAATGGTCCAATATCCTTTTTTAGCCAACAATAAGGTATATTCAGTTTGATCGTTTAGGTGTGTAAATTCATAATGACCATCGTTATTAGTCGTTGCCTGGTTTATATATCCATTGTCACCCATAATCATTAATTGCTGCTCGCTAATCGGAGTTTGTGTGACTTTATCGGTTATAACACCTTCTACAGTAGTGCCTCTTGTATCAGGACTAATTGCGAAAGTTTTATATATCGTTTCCGGGAATAAACTTTTTTCTGCATGGGTTTCTAAGCTGTCAGCCAGTGAAAAATATTCGTCTTTTTGAATATTCAGGATATACTTGCAGTTGAAAGGGAATTCCATGCAGGTTTGTCCGTTTTCATTGGTGAAAAGGGTGTCGTTTCCATTTGTGTTTTCAATGATAATCATAGCATTATTAATAGCATCACCACTTTCTGTGTCAACTACTTTTGCAGAAAATTTCACCATTACTGGATAGCCATTAAAAGCGTAGATATCGTCTGATCCTGAACCTCCTGGGCGATTGCTACAAAAATATCCATGCTCTTCAGATTCTTTGAATACAAGACCAAAATCGTCGGCGCCAGTGTTAATTGGAGTTGCCAATTGTTTCGGTGTGCTCCATTTTCCACTTTCAAAGCGTGAAATGAAGATGTCGAGGCCTCCATTACTGCCGTGTCCGTTGGAGCTAAAAACCAAGATGTTGTCAGAATAGAATGCAGGAAACATTTCGTCAGAACTGCTATTAATAGTTGATCCGAGATTTTGAGGATCACTCCATTTCTGACCATCGTTAGTGCTGATATACAAATCGCGCATACCAAATCCTCCGTCCATATCAGAAACAAAGACCATGGTGTTTCCATCTGAACTAAGGGTTGGGTGGCCAATGCTGTGCTCTTTTGAAACAAGATTTATTTTGTTTCCGGAATTAAAAACTCCTTTTTTACTTTTCGATGATTCAAGAATTTCGCAATGGGTAGGTTTGCCAAAGCAGCGCATAAAATATGCTTTACTTTCATCTTCATTGAAAACGATGCAAGCTTCATTAAATTTTTTCTTATTGAAGGAGCTGTTTAGGCTCATCAACTCTGAATTTTCGAAATTCTGTCTTTCCAAATTGCAAACATATAGGTCGCTAAATCCCTGTAATGTCCTTTGATCCGTTTGGTCTTTTTTGTCCATTCGCATGGAAGAAAAATACATGCTATTGCCTTGTAAACTTATTCCATAATCACTGTAAGGAGAATTGATAAAACTTAAGTTTTCAATTGCAATATTGCTTTCGTATTTCGTCTTAGTTTTTAACGAATGGGCGCAAAGTGCTTTGCTACAGCATTCTTTTTGCATGCTTTTTTCCTGGTCGGTTTCTGCCTGAAGATCTTTGGCAAGAGAAAATAAGGATTCGGCCTCTGCATATTTCAACAGATGTAATTTACATTGACCGAGTTGGTAAAGCAAATCAATGCTTTCGTAGCTTAATTCTCTGGCTTTTTCAAAGTACAGAACAGCGTTTGAATAGTCGTTTAGGTTGAAATAGCATTCGCCAAGTTTGAAAGCAGCTTCGCCAGATTCAGGCGACTTTTTCAGAACCTGCTCGTAGGCATCAATAGCGTCCTGAAATAGGTGTTGCTCGCTGAGTTTTTCAATTTTCTCGAAGCTTTGCTGACCATAGCTTATTTGGCTAATCATGCAAATGATGGTGACAATTATTGTTTTCATGATGATGGTATTTATCGGATTAGTAATACACTGCCATTAAGGCTGATTCCTTGTCCGCTTTCTGGGTTTGGTAATGTGATGATATAATAGTAGGTGCCTGCGTTGGCGATTTGGCCGTTATAGGTTCCGTCCCAACCATTTTTGCCTTCGTAAATCAATTGACCCCAGCGATTAACAATCTTAATTTGATAGCCTTCCATGAATAGGTCGTTGCTTCCATTGGCATCTGGTGTAAAGGCGTTGGGGATGTCATTCATTTCACCGAACCAAAGTCTTTCGCTAAAGCAACCGTTGTCATTGGTAACAATAACTCTTACGGTATCTCCTGTGTATAGATTATCAAAATAATGGGTTCCATCGTAATTGGTTTCTACGAAACTGTTGTTGAGATAGTAAGTGTAATCGTAATATATAGCTGGTACTACTTCAAGCATTACAGTCTCTCCGTTTATGAACTCATCGTTGCTGGATTCCAGATCAAATATTGGAAGGGGGTGTACAGTGATGTTTAATTCTTCGTATGATGTACATCCGTTTTGGTCCATAGAATAGTAAATAGTAGTGTCAGAGGTTGGGAAAATTAGCTCATAAGAGAAGTCTTTGGTGATATCTTGTGAGAAAGGATTGTTGTAATTAAGAATAAGTACACTATCGCCATAACAGATTTCTTTATCTGGACCTACATTGATGGCTGGCATTGGATTAACATTAATCAATAGTGTGTCGGTTCCAATACAAGAGTTATTATCAACGGTTAGATACACTACTCCGCTATCTGCAGGGGCAAAATAGATGGTATCGCTTGTTTCTCCTGTGCTCCATAACTTATTGCCAATATTGCTGTCAAAGAGAATAATGCTGTCTCCTGAACAAATATCGATGAAGTTTCCAAGATTCACATTAGGGGTCTCATTCACGGTTACATAGATAGAATCAACAGTTGAAAGACCATTAGAATCACTTACAGTTACATAATACATGGTGCTGGTATTTGGGAAAACCCAAGGCTTTTTACTGCTGCTGTCAATAATGCTTGTTGCAGGAGTCCATGCGTATGTATAAGGTGCTTGACCACCAAGAAATACATCTACCATAAGTTGAATAGTATCGCCTGAGCAAATTGTGGTGTCGCCACATGTTGTGGTATAAATTCCGGGAGCATAAACAATGACGCTGGTAGTATCCCATGCTGTGCAACCATTAGCATCCTGAATAAAAAGTGTATACAGTGTAGTAATATCAGGATATGATAAGCTTGAAGAATCATTAGGATTTGAAACACTGCTATCAGGTGTCCATGTGTAGATATATGGTCCAGTTCCAGAACCATTTCCATTTACAATAGTAGTATCACCTTGAATGATATACTGTGTTATTCCAGCATCTGCTATTGGGTTCTGTAGTACGTTTACGATAACACTGTCTGTAGCCTGACAAACGCCATTATCAACAGTGACATAATACTGTAATGTATCTGTAGGACTAATAATAATACATGAAGATGTATCGCCTGTGTTCCAAAGATAAGATCCAATTCCACTTGCACATAATGTAGCACTTGTTCCAAGACAGATGTTCTGATCGATACCTGCGTTTGCTACAGGAATTGGGAATACGGTAATGATTGCTGAGTCTGTGCTGTTACATCCAAATGTATTTGTTACAGTGATGCTGTATTCGCTTGTTGTTATGGGGCTTACGCTAATTGATGATGTGCTGTCTCCGGTATTCCAAAGATATGTTCCGCCACCACCGCTTGTGAGAGATGCACTGTCTCCTGGGCAAATACTCTGATCTGTTAAAGCAGGAAGGGTTGGCTTTGGATGAACAATAACTTCTACGGTGTCGTATTCTAGGCAGCTGCCTAAACTTACGGTTAAATAGTAGCTTGTATTTGAAATAGGGCTTACCCAAATATCGGGTGTTGTTTCACCGGTGCTCCAGAGGAAAGTATCGTTTCCAAGTGCAGAAAGCATTACTGAATCTCCGTCGCAAATTTCCAAATCTATACCTGCATCGGCATTTGGAGATGATAAAAATATAACAATGCTGCTGTCGATATTACTGCAACCAGCTTCATATCCTGTAACGTAAACAATAGTGTCTCCACTTGGGGTCATTGTTAGAGAGCTTCCTGTGCTTCCACCATCCCAAATATAGTTGCTTGCTCCACTTACGTTTAGGGTTACCGAGGAACCTGGGCACACATATGCGGTGTCTGTGGCATCAACATTTGGTAATGGAATAATATCTATAAATGTACTGTCAACAGCAGAGCAAATCCCATCGCTTACAGTTACATAATAATATTCAGAGCTAGTTGGTGTTACGCTTATATTCGCAATAGTGTCTCCAGTACTCCAAACATAGTTTGTGCCACCACTTGCATTCAGTGTAGTTGCATCTCCATCGCAAATGGCTTGTGATGGTCCTGCATCAGCTATTGGAGGTATGTTAATGAATACCATAACTTGATCCCATGCTGTGCATAGCCCAGTTGTTGCGGTAACCCAGTATGTCATGTCAGTGCTTGGGCTAACAACGGTACTTTGTGTTGAGTCTCCGGTACTCCATACATAGGAGAGGCCACCATTGGCTGTTAATGTTGCAGAGTCGCCAAGACAAATAAACTGATCGGGGCCTGCTGAAATAGGAATATAGGGCAAAACATTTATTGTAATGGAATCTGAAGCAGTACATCCATTTAGTGTTGCTGTAACAGAATATGTCATGGTGTCGATTGGAGTTTCGGTAATGCAGGGAGCAATGCAGCCAGCATTCCAAATATAAGAGTCAGCAAATCCTGCACAAAGTGTTATAGAAGTTCCTGTGCAGAGAGTAGTATCCGCGCCTAAATCTACAATCGGTAATGGTTTTACATTTACGACTACACTGTCATTGGCTTCGCATACGCCATTGCTTACAGTAACATAGTAGGTTGTTGTATCTGTTGGGGTAACTGCAATTGTAGGTGAAGTGTCTCCAGTGCTCCATAAATAGGATGTCCCACCGCTGGCAGTTAAAGTAGCCGTGCTGTTTTCACAAATGCTTGTATCTGGACTAACTACAGGTGTTGGAGGTAATACTACGTTTACGGTTATCTGAGCACTAGCTGTGCAAGTGTTTATTGTTCCGGTAACGGTATATATTTGTGTGCTGATAGGACTAACTGTAATGGTTTGTGTTGTAGCTCCTGTGCTCCACAAGTAATCAATTGCACCGGTTGCAGTAAGGTCAATGTTTTCTCCGAGACAAATTGAAGTGTCGGTGCCAGCATCAACTCCCGGGTTTAACATCACTTGAACAAGTACGTCATCGGTGATTGTACATGCACCAATAGTTACTGTTACACTGTAAGTTTCTAAACTTAATGGCGATATTGTAATATATTGTGTGATTTCTCCTGTGCTCCATAAATATGAATCTGCTGGGGGTACACTTAGTATGCCGGTATTCCCTTCGCAAAGGACTGTGTCTCCAGAAATAACAATGGGCCCAGGATTTGTAATTCCCAAAATCAGAGAATCGGTAATGTCTGGACAAGGACCAATTCCAAATGCAGTAATGTACAAAGTAACACTGCCGTTTGTAATGTCTTGAGATCCAGGAGTGTAAATTGGGTTTAATACAGATGGGTCAGAAAAACTCCCATTACCGCTACTGCTCCAGTTTATTGCTGTGTAATCTGAGCCTGAGGCCGCACTGCAGCTAAAATCAGAACTCGCACAAATGCTGTCGTCGGGTCCTGCATTTATAAGCGCCTGAGGCAGAACGTCTACACTTATTTCTTTATTATTCGAACAGCCATTGGTGATACCTACAACTGTGTAAAAGGTACTGGTAACTGGTGACACCGTTGTGCTTGGTGTCCATGCAATAAGATTATCACCTTCATCAAACCAAATAATGGTTGTTGCTCCTGAGGCTGATAAGTTAACCGATTGCCCAAAGCAAATGCTAGTGTCGCCACTCGTTGTAATAATAGGTAGCGGAAGCACTCGAATATGAACACTGTCGAGGGCTGTATCACCCAAATTATCTTTTACACGATAATATAATGTATAAGTGCCTGGAATATTTGAAATGAATTCCACAAATTGTTGGTTTGTTACATCAAGTAATGCGGAATCGCCATACCATTCATGTTGATAGGGTATTACTCCATTTTGAGGATTGCCATTCAAATCTAGTGGCTCGCCCTGACATACATATATTAATGTATCTGATGGGATAATGTTGCAACTAACACTTTGTGCAGCAAGGCTAAAAGAGGAAAGTGTAATAGTGAATGCAGCAGCCAAACGGAGGAGATAGTGGAGACGATTCATGGTGATTAAATTTTAAGTAGTTAAAAGTACATTGCCACTATTCGTATTTAAACAGTGTTTATACATTATTTGCTATTCCGTGTTTCTACTTATTTGATCCGTATTTTTACGTGAAATTCAATGAGCAAATTTCTTGTATAAAATGTGTTTTTCTTTCTCTTAGCACCCGTAGATCCTTTTCTGATTCATGTTTTGGGCTTCCCTTTAATTGGGGTTTGATGCAATTTAATTGCAGTTTTTTTCACATCAACAAATGATTTCTGTTGTGAATTGTGAAGAATTAGTTTTATATTTGAAGATTGTAATTAGTGCAGTTATCTAAAATATTAGATTATGAGTAAAATAAAGATCTTTGTTGTAGATGATCATGAGATTTTTCGCCAAGGAATTGAGGTGCTATTTGAAACAAGCGATATTGCTGAAGTGGTGAATACGGCATCTAATGGATCAGATTTTTTAATGAAATTAGAAAATGGAATACCCGATGTGGTTTTAATGGACATACGCATGCCAATGATGGATGGTATTGAAACTACAAAGCGTGCCATTGAGAAATATCCTGAAATTAAAATTGTTGCATTATCTATGTTTGGAGAAGAAGAATACCTCGAAAGTATGCTTAATGCTGGTGCGAAGGGGTTTCTTGTGAAAAACACTGGTATGGATGAGCTCGAAAGAGCTGTGAAAACCGTGCACCAAGGTAGAAGCTATTTCTCTTCTGAATTGCTTAGTATTCTGATGGATCTGCTTAAAAATCCGAAAAAAGACGAAGAGAAGGAAGATCTTGTGCAGTTTTCAAAACGTGAGCTTGAGATTCTTCAGCTGGTTTGCGATGGTTATACTAACCAAGAAATTGCCGATGAATTATTTATTAGCCAGCGTACAGTTGACGGACACCGAGCAAATATTATTTCCAAAGCAGGGGTGAAAAATACGGCTCACTTAGTTACTTTTGCTATTAAAAATGGCTATTATACTCTTTAAGGATAAATTAGGATAATAGTTCATGGATTTGTTCCTCACTAAAACTCTTAACCGTTTTATTATTAATAATGGTGTTGAAAAGATCGGTTTTCTTCTGCTGAAGAGCTAGTATTTTTTCTTCTATCGTGTCTTGTGTGATGAACTTATAGGAAATCACCTTTTTATCTTGCCCAATTCTATGGGTTCTGTTAATCGCTTGCTGTTCAACAGCTGGATTCCACCACGGATCTAACATAAATACAAAGTCGGCTGCGGTTAAATTGAGCCCCACACCTCCGGCTTTGAGCGAGATTAGAAATACAGGAAAGTCATTGGTGGTCTGAAAAGCATGAATCATTTTCTCCCGATTCTGGGCGCTGCTTTGTCCAGTGAGCATTAAATGAGGAATGTTTTTCGATTCGAGATATGACTTATAAATGGATAAGTGTTTTACAAATTGACTGAAAATCAAAGTTTTATGTCCTCCACCAATCACTTTTTCAATGTTTTCTTTTACTTCATTAAATTTGCCTGATTCCCCTGTATAGTCTTTTTCATTTATGATGGGATGGTTCGCAATAAGCCTCAATCGCATTAAGCCTGAAAGGATGACCATGTACATTTTGTCCATACCATATTTTTGTGTGCCTTCAAGGATATAATTTCTAATTTCTGATTTTCTTTTTTCATAAAGCTCACTCTGCTCCTCCGTCATGGTGCAATAGTGAATTTTCTCAGTTAAGTTTGGAAGTTCAGGCGCAACGGCCGCTTTTGTTCTTCGTAGAATGAAAGGGTTGATGATTTGGTGGAATTTCTTTTCAGAACTTTCAGACCCATGTTTTTCAATAGGTTGATAAAACTTATTCCTGAAAAAACGAAGATCTCCCAGCAAGCCCGGATTTACAAAGGTTAATTGCGACCACAAATCAAGTAAACTATTTTCAATAGGTGTGCCGGTAAGCACAAATCTTTGCTCAGCTTTAAGCCGTGATACCGCATGAAATATTTTGCTTTCAGGGTTTTTGATGTATTGACTTTCATCCAGAAAGATGAACTTAAAATCGAAGGAACTCAGTTTTTCAATATCATTACGCACCACACCATAAGTGGTTAGAATAATGTCGTGATTGGAAAATACTTCTTTTGAAAAACGACGATGTATGCCTGTGTGTCGCATGACTTTCAGCTCAGGAGCAGTGCTTCTTGTTTCTTCTTCCCAATTGTGAATTAGAGATAGCGGCATTACTATTAACGAAGTGCCCTTGCTATTTTTACTAAACAGATTCATCTGTCTTCCTTCGTTTTTTGAATCTTCAGAAAGCTCTTTAATTTTCTGAATAAATGCAAGAACTTGTATGGTTTTTCCCAAGCCCATATCATCGCTCAAGCAACCCCCAAAATTGTTTTCATGTAAATACATAAACCAACTCATCCCCCTTAATTGATAAGGCCTGAGCGTCTTTATAAAAGACAGAGGTTTCTCTTGCAACGGAATATGCCCTTTCGTACTGTTCTCAATGAAATTGTCAATTCTGGAATTCTCTGTAAGAAACGGCTTGATATAATTAAATTGGCTTTTTTTAACCCTTATCTCTTCTCCATCACTATCACTAATTAGCGCCAGATCGCGGAATTTTGAAAACCATTCCGCAGGCAATATGGCAATATTCCCGTTGGGAAGTAAAAATTCTCGATTATTCTCAACAATATTCTTCTTCAACGCAGAGAATGGAATTCTGAGATCATCAAACATGACGTAAATCTTCAAATCAAACCAATCCGCATCTTCAATAAATTGCTGTTTAAGCTCAATCTTTCCCGTAAAATAGTCCTGTTTATGACGATATACAATGTCAATACCTTTTTCGGAAAATACATCACGATTTAAATTCACAAGACTGATGATGTCGAAAATGGCACCTTTTTTCTTGTCATTGTCCTTGAATTCAGTTTCAAAAAATTGAAATGAAGATCCACTAATGTGAATCAAGCCATTGTCGAGCAACCAGCTCTTAATTTCTTTCTCAAAATCTTGATTGCGCTGAACGATACGAAAATGATATTGCCCTTTTTCTTTTTTAAGGTCAACGTGATATTTTGCCTCTGAAGCATATCGGTAAAGAACAGTGTCGTACGCAAAATGAAGTACAAGCGCTGGTCTGTTTTGTAAACTGTTTTCAATCTCCAAACGGGCTTTTGGTGTTCCATCCCAGTAACTGTGGGTCATTCCCTCAAGTTTGAAAGGGTATTGCCCAACTATATGTTTTACAAACTTGCTTAAATATGCATCTGTTTGACTTTGTGGAATTAGCAGAGTGTCTTTTGATAGAAACGGTTGAAGCTTTTTACCATCAACATTGTCTGCTGCCTGAATAAACTGACCTTTATGTATAAGCCAACAAGGGTCATAGTTCAGAATTAATGTGTTTTCTTCAGTAAGATTAAGGGTTCTGCCGTCCAGACTAGTTTTAATGGTATAAACCAATCCTTCTTCGTTGAGGGAGAAATTAAAATTGAATTTCAGCTTTTCGTGAACCGGAATGATGGGCTCTTCGTTTATTAAATCAGCTTTTTCTCCCTTAAAATGTAATGGAATTTTTGCTTTAGCTAAAACTTGAATGGCCTGATCCGTTTTTTCTCGTAGATAAGCAATTACCATTCTAAGAAGAGAACTATTGTTATGAAGATCCGAAACAAAATTTCCAGATCTGAATTTATTTTGCCCAAAAATGCGATTAATAGCATCTGCACGACAATCATCAAGCAAGCGAATAGCCGTTTCCTCTTCTTCGCTTAATTCTTTAATATAGTTTAAGACATTATTGGAAGAAATTCGCTGGTGATTATAGGCAAACATACCGCTTTTCATTACCTGCACGGCATAGGGCTCCAGCATCCATGTAAAAACATCATTTTTTACAATGGCAAATACAAGTTTATATTTTACTTCCTCTTTTTGCCTCATTTTCTATATTCAGAATTAGCAATGTACAAAGATAGAACGATGCTGACAATCATACGTTAAAAATCGTTAAATATTGCATGGAAAAGAAAATTCAGAGCGATGATATTTGCCATTATATATAAAAAATGACCCATTTAGACGATTTATATTAAAAAAAGTCTTTTTGGTGTTTTTTCTCTTAATAATCAAACAAATGCTTTTCGGTCTTAAGTTTTATTGTAATATGCGTACATTTGTTCTATGTCTGCTAAAATTATAGATACGGAAATTGAATACCTCAAGGGAGTTGGACCGGCTCGCGCAGATTTATTCAAAAAAGAGCTTGGTATTTTTAGTTTTGGCGACCTACTGAACTATTTTCCATTTCGATATATCGATCGATCTGGAATGAATAAAATTGCCGATGTTAAAATCGACTCCGGCATGGTTCAAATTTCCGGTTATTTTTCTGGTGCTGAAGTGCAGGGCAGAGGTCGTGCAAGCCGATTAAGTGTCAATTTCTCTGATGAAAGTGGATCCATCACTGTAATTTGGTTCAAAAGCCATAACTGGGTGCTTGAAAAAATCAACCCACATACCAAATTCATTCTTTTTGGAAAAGTGAATATGTTCAACCGTCAACTATATATTCCTCACCCGGAAATGATGAGTATTGATGAGTTTAAGGCGGTCTATTTTTCTGGTAAAATGCAACCGGTGTATAATAGCACTGAAAAACTGAAATCAAAAGGGCTGGACTCAAAAGCCATTGGAAAACTGATGGCCGAAGCTCTGGTGCGATGCAGAGGTCAATTTGCCGAAACCTTGCCCGATGCATTAAGAGAGAAACTTCTCTTGCCTTCTATTGATGAGGCGTATAAAAATGTACATATTCCTGACGATTCGAAATTGCTCGATCGTAGCCTGAAAAGATTTCGCTTCGAAGAGGCTCTTTTTCTGCAATTGCGCCATCGCATACAAGTGAAAAGACGTAAGCAAGCCAAAAGTAATATTGTTTTGAAAACGGTTGGCGAGCATTTCAACTATTTCTACTATAAAAACCTCGGATTTGAACTCACCGGAGCTCAGAAAAGGGTGATGAAGGATATTCATAAAGATTTAGCGGGAGCGTATCGCATGAATCGTCTATTGCAAGGCGATGTAGGTAGCGGCAAAACCGTGGTGGCACTCATGTCTATGCTTATCGCAGTCGATAACGGATATCAAGCCTGCATGATGGCTCCAACAGAAATTCTTGCGCAGCAGCATTATAATACCATTAGGAATTTGCTTAGAGATATGAAGGTGAGTGTTCGCCTTTTAACTGGGAGCACTAAGGCTAAAGAGAAAAGAGAAATCCTTCAGGAACTTGAAGAGGGTAGTATCAATATTATTGTGGGTACACATGCACTGATTGAAGATCCCGTGAAATTTCAAAAACTTGCATTAGCTGTAATTGATGAGCAACATCGTTTTGGAGTAAAACAAAGAGCTAAACTTCAGAAGAAAAGTACCGATCCTATTCACGTACTGGTCATGACGGCGACTCCAATCCCGAGAACTCTGGCTTTGTCGGTATATGGCGATCTTGATGTAAGTATTATTGACGAACTTCCGCCCGGACGCAAACCTGTTCAGACTTTGTTTTTCACCGAAAGCACCCGCAATAAGGTTATTAAGCTCATGAAGCAGCAGCTGGCGCAGAAAAGACAAATCTATATTGTTTATCCTCTTATAAGTGAAAGCGAAAAGCTAGATCTTATTGCTTTGGAAAGTGGTTATGAAGGCGTAGTTCGCGATTTCCCAATGCCGCCTTTTGAAGTTGGAATCCTTCATGGGCGAATGAAACACGATGATAAGGATCGCACTATGGATCGCTTCAAGAGGGGAATTGCAGACATTTTGGTGTCCACTACGGTAATTGAAGTTGGCGTTGATGTTCCTAATGCCAGCATGATGGTGATAGAAAATGCCGAGCGTTTTGGTCTGGCACAATTGCATCAATTGCGTGGCCGCGTGGGCAGGGGAGCCGATCAATCGTATTGTGTGTTAATGGGTGGAAATAAACTCAGCGATGAGGGTAAAGCCCGTATCAATGCTATGCTTTCCTCTAACGACGGGTTTGTTATTGCAGAAGAAGACATGAAAATGCGTGGCCCCGGCGATATTCTGGGTACACGTCAAAGCGGCGAACTCGATTTCAAATGGCTCGATTTGATTCGCGATTTCAAAATTATCAATTACGCCAAAAAACTAGCTGCAGAAATCGTAGAAGACGACCCCGAGTTGGTAAAACCCGAAAACCAATGCCTCCGCAATGCCTTTATACAATACGGTGGCAAAAATTCGTTTTTGAATATTGCTTAGGTTTTAGAAGACCCAAACCTATTTCTCATAAAAATCCGTGCTCTGGAAAATCTTGTCTGCAGATTTGGCTATAAATCCATTATAGAGCTTTCCATTGGCATCGGGATATCGTTTGGCAAACTCGTAATAGCAAGCCGGAACCTGATACGTGCCTTCTTCAAATTCCACATCCTTCAGCTCAGCTTTTACCGACGATTGCTCCAGTAGTTCTTCTGGTGTTCCCTGTACCTCACCGGCGCCGTCGTTCATCAGGTAGCCTTGGTTTTTAAGAAAATCATTTACGGCATAAATGTCGTTCATCTTTTCCAGATGTGTAACACTTACCGTAAAATGGTTTACCGTAAAACCGTTTACATAGAGCCATGCGGCGTATTCGCTTTCTTCTCTTAGCTTTTCATATACTTTATGCGAAGGTTTCCCCCATTGATTGCCGGCCAGAATAATCTCAGGCGATTGAAGAATTTGCTGTGGAATTTTGCCAACGATTTCTTTTACGGTTTTTTGAAGTTCAGGGCTGAATTCTTCAATTTTCAACTCACTAATAAAAACCCTTGGTGCATCTGGTCTTTCAGGATGCTCAAAATGCTTTGCAAATAGTTTTTTCTGTTCAAATACATAAGAGCCTTTTTCCACAAATCCAACTTCAAGAAATGCTTTTGAAAGCACTTCAATAGAAGTTTCAGGTAAATTGAAGGTGCGAAATGCTATATGGTCATTAATGACTTTTTCGCCATTGGCCACAAAAGATTCGTATATTTTTAGGGCTTGTGGGTTCTTTTCAGTATAATCAGCCCATAGTTTTGAGAATAATTTGTCGTAATTCATGATTTTGCGTTTTTTACTATACAAATTTACAACGATCTTGGTCCAATTTTATACTGGCAATGATCTGTAAAAATGATAAGAATCATTCTTATCTTTGTAGCACAATAGCATTTTCTAATTAGCGTTTCTTGTTTATGAAAAAATGGCTGATTCTTATTTTTCTTTTTGGTTTGATTTCATGTTCTGGGTCTAAAGAAAATGAGTCTTCCCTCCATGACTCAGTGCTTACAGAAGCTCAAATGGAAGCAGTGATGTTTGATATGTATATGACTGAAGCTTTAATTCGTCAGAAAGAGCGTGAGGGTCAGAATAATGTGTATTATAGCGAACATTACTATACCTTGATGTTTGAAAAGCATAAAATAGATACCACAATATTATTTCGATCTTTCGATTATTATTGTGCAAGGCCTGAACTTATAAAAAGAATAAATCAGAATGTGCAGGATAGTTTGATTATAATAGAAACCAATTTGGGACCTATTGAAAACTAATTACTGTTTGGTATACACAGCAGTTATTGTATCTAAATTTACACCATCGTTTACGGTATAATAAAAATCAATTATGTTTTGATTACTTTGCATACTGGAAGTACCTTCAATAGTGATGGTTCCCTGACAAGCAGTTTGACTTGGAAGTGTAACGGTGTTTCCACTCACAATTCCAGAAACCATTTCCTCAAAACCAAGGTGATGGAAATTATATAGTTTAATTTGTGTAGTATTGCTGCTATCTATATCAATATTTACAGTATATGTCATTTGTGAGCTTTCGGTACAAAGCCAAGCAGCATCAAATTTTGTGCGATCGTCCGTGTTGATATTATCATCCGGATCGTCGGGTTGGCATGATAGTATGGTAATTGCAAATAAACTGGCAAGAGCAAAGTATAGAAATGCTGACTTTTTCATCCTTTTTGTTTTTACAGTATTACACAAAAATAATTCCAATATAGCTAAAAAGCAAAATTATCTTCTTAAATAATGAAAAAATCGTATTTTTATTGGACATTACGGTACTATGATTGTTAAAAATTATGCGTGCGCTTTACAAGGAATTGATGCTTTTGTAGTATCTGTGGAAGTTGATATGAGTTCTGGGTTGGGAACATTTATGGCTGGCTTGCCTGATAATGCGGTAAAGGAAAGTCGTTCCAGAATCGAACCGGCATTAAAAAATAGCGGGTTTTTCTATCCGGGGAAAAAAGTAACTATAAATCTTGCTCCTGCAGATGTTAAGAAAGAGGGATCTTCTTATGATTTAGCAATTGCAGTTGGAATATTATCGGCATCAGAGCAAATTCGGCGACACGATTTTAGCGATTTTTTAATTGTTGGTGAACTTTCATTAGATGGAAGCATAATGTCGGTTAGAGGTGCACTTTCTATTGCAATAGAAGCGCGAAACAGGGGTTATAAATCTTTAGTTTTACCAGATGTCAACGTGAAGGAAGCATCAGTTGTTGAGGGGCTTGATATATATGGGTTTTCAACACTTTCGGCTTTATGTAATTTTTTTGAGGGTAGGGAAGAGAGGGAACCAGCGGTTTTCATCAATATATTTGGCGATGAATTCAATGCCGATTATCCTTTCGATTTTTCCGATGTAAAAGGTCAGGAGAATGTAAAGCGAGCATTGGAAATTGCTGCGGCTGGCGGGCATAATGCCATTATGATTGGTCCTCCTGGATCTGGTAAAACCATGTTGGCTAAACGAATACCAAGTATTTTGCCTCCTCTTACGCCAGAAGAAGCACTAGAATCTACAAAAATTCATTCTGTTGCGGGGAAACTTGGAAATAATGGCGGCTTGTTGCAGGTTCGACCATTTAGATCTCCGCATCATACCATTAGCGATGTAGCTTTAGTGGGCGGAGGGACATATCCTCAGCCGGGCGAAATAAGTTTAGCCCATAATGGAGTTCTCTTTTTAGATGAGCTTCCTGAATTCAAACGTACAGTTTTGGAAGTGATGCGTCAGCCTCTTGAAGATCGTGTGGTAACCATATCACGAGCTCGCTTAAGTGTAGATTATCCTGCATCAATTATGTTGGTTTCGGCAATGAATCCCTGCCCATGTGGCTATTATAACCATCCGGGAAAAGAATGTAGTTGCGTGCCGGGATCTGTAAAAAAATACCTTAGCCGAATTTCCGGGCCACTTCTAGATCGAATTGATATTCATGTAGAGGTTGTTCCAGTAGCTATAAATGATTTATCATCTATGGAAAAAGGCGAGTCCTCGGCCGATGTTAGGAAGCGTGTAGTGGCAGCTCGAAATTATCAATTACAACGATTTAAAGGCTACGATCATTTGTTTTGCAATGCTCAAATCGCTCCCAACCAGTTGGAGCAATTTTGCCATTTGGATGAAAATAGCAGTCGTATGTTGAGTAATGCAATGGAAAAATTGAATCTGAGTGCGCGTGCGTATGATAGGATTAGAAAACTTGCCCGCACCATTGCTGATCTTGATCATTCCGTAGAGGTACAAACTCATCATTTGGCAGAGGCTATACAATACCGAAGTCTTGATCGCGATACATGGGGTTTGTAGATTGCATAAAAAAACCCCGTTAAAAATAACGAGGTTTAATATCATGATTGTTTCGTAATTCTAGTATTCCCAAAGGTCATGTTCGAATACGAAAGTTGCTTCTTCAACTCTTTCACTTTCCAGCAGAGCATCCATTCCAGTAGTATAATTCTGTATATATCTGTCATATACATTTGACTCTTTTATGACATAACTGCTAAAGAACCTTTTAAAGAACCAGTCATCATAACTTAGTCTTTGACCATCATTAAATCGGTTAAAAACTTCGTATTTGACAAAAACCTGACGGGCTTCAGGGAAATAGACCCAAAAGATTGGAACATTTCCTTGAAATTCGCCATCATCACCATACTTTTCTTTTACAGGACATATTCCAAGAATACGAACCTCAATAACAGAACGTTGCTTGTCAAAGAACCAGTCTTCTTTTAGTCGAAGCATGGTAATTGTTGATGGATCGAAAGGATCTTCAATTACAGTATCCGGCAATTGCTCAGCTGTCATTGGGTCGAAGCGATTTCGAATCGTATCATACTTGATCAAGATGTTTTTGACTTCGCCATCAGATAATGGAGTTTTGAATTCATCACTTTCTACATTATAGGCAGTTACTGAACCTTCTTGAATTCCATTTAATATCACACTCATTAAACTGGTTCTTCCATTTGTTTCATCAAGCGGATAGTATAAAGGGTGATTGATTTTTTCACGTAAATCAATTACGCGCCAAATTCTTTTTGCCCAAAATACATCGGCTTTTCTAACATGTTGATAAGGAACTGGTTCCCTTGAAATGGTATTCTCACCATTTCTGTCATCATAGAAATTATCCATGGGTGTATCCATTACCTGGGCAAATGCTCCCAGACTAATACCCATAAATAATAAGCAGCTTAAAATCAGTGTTTTCATGATATTTTTTTTAATTCGTTATCCGAATGCTTACAGAGCCAAGATTTACATTACCTGTAGGACCTCTAGCAATAATATCTTCTACCCAAAAACGAGTACCTCTTCTGGAACCCTGAATAAGAGATTTCATTTCTGCGTTAAACGCATAACCAACACCCTGTTTTGGGATGAGGTCACCTGCATTGTTTTTAGCAAGAAATGTATAAGAAACTACAGTGTACGTGAGAGCAAAATCAAAGTTTTCCATTACGGCAGTAACAAAAGGTGAAGCAATGAGCTCAGAAGCACTATAGTTTCCACCTGGTTTGTTTGCAACATAAGGTTTTGGTGTTGGCAGAGGCTTAACCCTGAACTCAGTTGAGCCCATAGATCTTGATCCGCTTTCTAATTCTGCAGATACAGAAATAGTTGTTGTAGCACCACCGGTTACTCTAACCGTATATTTACCATTACCTGTTGGGCTCATAGAGCCGTTTGAGATATTGGCTCTAACTTTGTCAATAGGAACACCGGGAACAGAAACGGTAACAGGATTGTCTACACCAATGTAGAATACATTCATCTTGTCGGCCGAAACACTTGCAGAAGGTTGACCTACAAAGTATGAAGATTCGAAAGGATAAGCAGTTTCGGCTCCTGATTTTGATTTAACTTTAATAACACCACCAAATGTTTGTTCACCTGTACCTGATGCAGATACTTTATAAAGACCCATTCCGTTTTCACCTTCAATGGTTTCTGCGTTGCCAAGTACTTCATTGGTTAATGTATCAACACCTGATCCGATGATAATGGTTGGTTGTTGTTTTGAATCATAAGCAGCAACAAAAATTTCTGCTTCATATTCATCGCCAACAAGTACATAATTAGATTTAGAAACAACTTTGGCTCCAACCTGGTCAAATGAGAAATCATCTGCATCAACGGCTGAGTAGAGTGCAGCAACAACATCGGCTTCTGCATTGCGAACTTCCAAAACAAGTTTATTCAAAAGAACAACATCAGCAGCAAGAATAGTATGGTAGAAGTTTGTCATTTGCCAGTTTTCTACACCATCATTCTCAATATTGGGGAAATCTTTCTCCACATTAAGTCCGAGGTTCACAGTCGGGAATAATTTTGGCCCTAGTATTTCTTCCATTTTCACTTTGAAGGCAATAATTTTATCCTTCATTTCCTGTGCTTTACAATCACCTGTTCCATCATTAGTATTGCCTATGAAATAACGGGTAGGTTCATCATATTTATCCCTACCATTAATCTGCCCAAGAAAACTCATGCCTTCTTCCTGGCTAGATTTTTCAAGTGCTGCTACTTCATCAACAGTCATTTTTGCTGTAATGGCAATAACTTCGAGTTTGGAATTCTCAATATAATCTACTAGCTCCTGAGCAAGTAGTTTAACTTGTTGGGCTTTATCATAATTCTCCTTCACTTTTTCAGGAGAAATAGCTTTGGCTTGTTCAAACATTATATAGTTTCCTTCAACCTTAGCTTGGAATATTCGTTTAGTTTCAACAATACTATCGTTAACCACGACAAATGCATTCAAGATATCTTTCGACACGTTCAGCGCTAGAAGTGCAGTAAGTACCAAGTACATCATCGAGATCATCCTCTGCCGCGGGGTTTCCGGACAATTTGTAGCTCCCATAGTTTAATATTTTTTGTTAATGATCGAGTTAATTATTTGCTGACATTAACATTCATGGCTGACAGCATATTACCATATACATTGTTCAGGGCGGCAAGGTTTTGAGCCATTGCATTAGCCTGATCGCGGTATTGGTTTAGTGCGGTCATGGTATCGTTCATATTATTGATAAATGTTGAAATACCTTCTCCCATTTGTTCTGCTTTGTCGAGCTGAGCTTGTGAACCCTGTAATTGCAATTCGTAAACAGCATTAAGAGCACCCAAGTTTTTGGTGATTCTCTGAATCTGATCACCATAAGATTGACCATCAACCTTACTGAAATCAATGGCTTCCGCAGATTTAGTCAGCGACTCGGCGCTGCTGTTGTATTTTTCAGCAAGTGAATGTGCTGCTGTAGTTGCAGACTTAATGCTGGTTACATACTCTTCGGTTGCATTGATGTCATTGTTGAGTGCTTGAGCTACACTGTGGAATGCTTCGGATGTTCCGTTTGCATTTTGGGTAGCGCTTTTTACAGACTCTACATACTCTTCATTAACACCTACGGTTTTATTTAATGTTTCGGTTGTCTTATTATAGACTTCTGAAAGTCCTGAGACACTGTTTCCTGCTTTTGTTAGATTCTCAAGGAATCCATCAGTAGCAACTGCAGCATCAGCAACACCTGTCATTTTATTGGCGTTTTCGCTAAGATTTTGCATGCCTGAAGCAAGACTTTGAATTAATTCGGGACCTATTTTTGCTTCTTCAAGCATTTTGTCGAGTTCCTCCGTAACCGATCCTTTCTTACTTTCAGGACCTGATTTTTTTGGTTCCCAGCCAAGTTCTTCAGCTTCATCTGGGTGATATAATCCCCATAATTCAGGATATACCAAACTCCAGTCAGCTTCAACGTGAAGTGGCTCAAATGATGACATGGCAAAAATTACAGCCTCTGTACCCATACCTGCTAAAAGCATGATTTCGGCACCAGGATAGTGCATAATTTTAAATAGTGCACCAAGGATAACTACAGAAGCGCCAAGACCATAGAGCTTCGACATAAAGTTTTTGTACCCTTTACTTTCAACGATTTGTTTAATACCCATAACCTCTTGTTGTTTTAAATTTAACCTGTTTTATTTTGTTCTTTGTTTTTGCTTTTTATCTGTAAACATTGGATGAATTCGGCCCATCACCTTTCATACGTCCAAGATAAGTCTGTACGTTTCTGAATCCAAGATAAGATTTTCCTGTATCCTGATATTCATAAGATCTACTACTAACCTGCATATAGTAACCTATATCTTTCCATGAACCACCACGGATAACCTTACGTTTCAGTATTTCAGCATCGGTTTTCTTAGCTTCATATTGATAATTCATGTTCAAATCATGTGCAAATTGATAAGCAGACTCATCAAAAGCATTGCTTGTCCATTCTGATACGTTTCCAGCCATATCATATAAACCATAATCGTTTGGAGCATAGTGACCTACAACGATAGAGTGCAATCCACCATCATCGGGATAATTACCACGCAAAGGCTTATAGTTTCCAAGGAAACATCCGTTTGAATTTCTGATATAAGGTCCACCCCATGGATATGGGCTAAGATCTAATCCTCCTCTTGCGGCCCATTCCCACTCGCTTTCAGTTGGTAATCTGAAATCGTTTACGATTGCTTGTCCAAGAGTGGTTAAATATGCGTTTAAGTACATTGTTCTCCAAATAGAAAATGCTCTTGCCTGTTTCCAGTTAACACCCACTACTGGATAATTATCATAGGCAGGATGCCAGAAATAATTCTGAGTCATTGGCTCATTGTATGAATATGTGAAATCGTGCACCCAGCACAATGTATCAGGATAAACATTGATTACTTCTTTTTTGATAAAGACAGAACGATCTTCATATCCTTGAGGTCTGTTTGCCCATGCAGCCATATCAACTTCTCTGCCATCATAAGCTTTTACATCAGGGCCAGGCTCGCCAAATTGTTTTTTAGCAGCAGCTCTAAAATCAACCCACATATATTCGAAATTCAATTTTCTCGTGTCAATTTCTTTTCTGCGATAAAACTGCTCATGCTCCTCAATGTACATTTCAGACAATGTCTCACGAACTTCTTCGTCGTCATCATCCCATCTGAAACGTTCTTTCCAGTTAAGATAAGGAGGATCCAAGTCTTCACCGTATTCATTGGTCATGATAAAGTATTCTTCATTCGCTTCACCAAGCATTCTGCGGGCAATAGAATCTCTTACCCAGTTTACAAACTGACGATATTCGTTGTTTGTAATCTCGGTCTCATCCATATAGAATGCCTGCAACGACACTGTTTTTGCCGTTTGAATCTGGTTGTAGGGAACATCTTGATCGTTTTGTCCCATAACATAACTTCCCATTGGAATGAAAAGCATTCCGAAGGGATCAGGCTGGTACCAAGGGTCTCTATCTTGGACGCCTACCAGATTGCCTCTGTCCGAATTGCTACAGCTAGCAAGGAAGAGGCCCATCGTGAAAATGACGAATAGGTGCTTCATATCAAATCTCGTGTTGTACTTCATTGGGTGCAAATTTAGTAAAACCTATCTCTATTCTAACGAGTTTTTTTCTCTCAGGTTTCGTTTTTTTAAAAATTTTATAGAAACCTCACATTCCTATAGCTGGAAGGAATATCAGGTATTACTATGTTAAAACAATAATGTAACATGATTTCATGGCTCCCGCTACTTCTACTATTACTGCCCATCGCAGAGGTTGTTACATCGTAACTATAGCCAATCATCAATTTTTCAAGACTCTTGTTGCCAGAGTTCAAAAAGGGTTGTGCTCCAATCAAAACAGCAACGGCATCTTGTGGACGGTAACTAATGCCTCCCCAAAACTGGCTTCTGTAATACATTAAAGCGTTAATATCATATTGAGTTGCAGCAAAGTCTGTTTTAATAAAAATATTTGGACGTAGCTCTAACTCTGGATTATTTGGAATTTGCCATTGGTAACCACCCATTAAGTAATAATGTCTTTTTAGTTGGGGGCTTGCAAGGTCAACACCATAAGATGATGCGCTTTCCATAAGTTGACTGGATGAAATACCTGCATAATATTGCCCAGGCTTCTCATAATATGCGCCGAAGGAAAGGTCGAAAACCATATCGCTTTCGGTTGCAGAACCATTCAATAAAGGATCTCCTGCATCAATAGGGTTGAATTGGCTAAAATCAATTTTTTTGTTCAGAAAGCCGGCCATGATTCCCAACCCAAGATATCCACCATTCAGTGGTTGAATGAAAGAGTAGCCGAATTTTACTCCAATATTGTCTTCATAGCCAAGTTTATCTTTGTAAATAACTAAACCTAAACCACCGTGAATTGGATCAACATTGGAATGCAATGAAAATAACATGGTTTGAGGAGCAACATTGTTTTCCTGATCCCCTACGGTTTCAGTAAACCCCATCCATTGCTGGCGGAAAATAGCAGTAGCACATATTGCTTTGTTAATACCCGCAAAACCGGGATTCACCCCGATTTTATTGAACATGTTCTGGGTAAATTGCGCTTCTTGCTGAGCATAACTAGAAGAGATGCCCGCAAATACAACAATTAAGAAAAGAAAAACTTTCCTCATGATTATTATTTTTTTTATTCAATATTCAACAAAAAAGTGCATAAAATAACGAATAATATTTCAAACCAACAAATATTTGTTCATTTTTGTGTTAAAAAGTTTGTTGAAAAAAATGAAGTCTCCTGTCTAATTAATAATGATTTTTTGTAAAGGAATATTGTGTTTTATGAATAATCCTATGAATATAAATAGGTGAATAGATTGAATATATTGAGTAAAGAACAGAATAACAGATGTTTAGTAATGATTTATTAGTAAGTAAAAATTTTCACTAGAAGAGAAAATTACATGAATTTTATATAAGTTTGCCACCATCGATCTGGAATAATTTCTTTCAATGCTTGCTGATAATCTTTATATGTGCATGGAACCATATAGTGGCGTTCGTATTTGCTCATTAAATTTCCAGGGCATGGAACTTCCATCCACCAGCGGTCTGATAATTGACTGCGATAGAATATGATATCAGATTCCTGCTCAGATGTGGAAACAATGTATTTCATAAATGAGTCCTTGTTTTTGTGAGGCTTATCACCTTTTCTCATGGAGACACCTTCAAGAAAATGCCAGATGATATGAGCTGCTAAATGAGCGGTTTGTCCTTGTGGATCATTTCCCGCACAGAACTCATACAATCCGAATGAAGATAATTTATCGCTCATGCCTGCGTATCTTGCCAGCTGACAAAGCTCCTCGCCACTGAATCCGTTTGGGGAAGGATGACTTGTGAAAGGGGCATCTGCCTGACGAATGGCAGACATATCTATGGTAAGCAGATCGGCATTTCGAATCAAAGGTTCAATTTCTGAAATATCTTCGCGGGCAATACCTAGACGAATATAATCGAAAAAGAGTTTTTTAAGTAGGGTAATAGCTTCAGGGTCAATGAAATACGATTGATATCCAATATTTGTAAAATTGAAAAGGAAATTTGGATCGCGCAGTATAATTTTGTTTAACCATGATTCATTGCTGAAATCGGCACTGGGTTTGCCAATGTCGAAGCGGGAATCAATGGATGCAATATTTATAACTCTACCCGATTTTTCATATGCCAGGTAATTACCGTATGTGAGGTCCTGGCTTCCTCCAATAATAAGAGGAATAATATTTTCGTTTAATAGTTCATGTAAAATCTCAGCAACAGCTTCGTAAGTGTCGTCTGTGCTTTCTCCTGTTTTTAGGTTGCCCAAGTCAACAATAGTAAGGTTGGGGAAATGATTGCTTAATTTATATAGAAATTGTCGGCAAATATCAGGGGAAAGGTTATTGTCCTTTCCGCTAATATTATTTCTCGATTCAGGAATTCCAATGATGGCGATTCTGGCGTTTTCAATATCTGGAAATACGCCTTCACTGTGTATGTTTATACTTGCACCAATTTGAAATGCGTTATATTCTACATCGCATACAGCCTCTTCGACAGGAGAAAAATACAAGTTAAGATCGTTCATTGTTATTTCTTTTTTGGGCTGCTTTTCTTTTTGATAGTTTTACTGCCAGTTTTGCCAACTGTTTTTCTACTTGGCTTGCTACCAGTTTTGCCGCTAGGTTTGCTTTCATCTTTGGCTTTGACAATATCTCTGACTTCCTCTAGCGTTACCTTTTCTGGGTCATTTTTCTTGCCAAGTGGATAATTTTTCCCTTTATACTTAATATAAGGCCCATAGCGCCCTTTCATCAACTGAATTTCTGTATCTTCTTCAAAAGTACGCAAAATATTGTTTTGATCCTTTTCCTTTTTAAGTTGAATTATTTCGCAGGCTTCATTAAGTTCTACAGCACAGGGATCTATTTCTGCGGGGATGGAATAGAATTTCCCAGCATGACGAACATAGGGTCCATATTTACCAATAGAAACAATGACTTCTTCACCATCCAATTCGCCGATTTTCTTGGGAAACTTAAATAATGATAGGGCTTCTTCCAATACAATAGTTTCAATGGATTGACCTTTCAGTAAAGATGCAAAACGGGGTTTTACTTCATCAGAACTCTCTCCGATTTGAACCATGGCACCATAAGGGCCAAGTTTTGCATAAATATTCTTTTTGCTCTCCGGATCAACGCCAAGCAGTCTTTCACCATGATATTTTCCGGTGTTTTGCAAGGTCTCTGTTACTTGAGGATGAAAGTCTTTATAAAACTTTCCTATGGTTTTATGCCACTCAACTTTTCCGTCGGCAATTTCGTCAAATTCTTTTTCTACATTGGCGGTGAAATCATAATTAATGATGTCGTTGAAAAATTCTTTTAGGAAGTGGGTGACCACCGATCCTAGGTCTGTTGGGAATAACTTGTTTTTCTCACTGCCGTAATTTTCATTGTTAAGACTCCGCTTAATATCACTCTTCTTAAGAATAAGATGAACTATTTTTCTGGTTTCTGGAAGACGACTTTCCTTAACAATATAGTTCCTTTTTTGAATCGTAGATATAATAGGCGCATAAGTAGAAGGACGACCAATTCCAAGTTCTTCAAGCTTTTTAACTAAAGCCGCTTCAGAATAACGAGGAGGATGCAATGAAAATTTCTGTATGGCACTAATACCTTCACTTTTCAGGTTATCGCCTTTTTTTACCTGAGGAAGAATTTTTCCTTTGCCTTCGCCACCTTCATCATCACTTGATTCTTCATAAACTTTTAAGAATCCGTCAAATTGAATAACTTCACCTCTGGCAATGAAAAACTCTTTAACATTTGGAGTCACAATTTGAACCTGAGTTTTTTCCATTTTAGCTTCTTCCATTTGAGAAGCAATGGTTCTTTTCCAAATCAGGTCATATAATTTTTTCTGTGTGGCTGTGCCTTCAATATTCTTTTTGTTTAAATAAGCCGGACGAATAGCTTCGTGAGCTTCCTGAGCACCTTTGCTTTTAGTGGTGTATTTGCGGGTTTTGGAATACTCTTTCCCAAATTGGCTTTCAATTTCTTTTTTTGCGGCACCAAGAGCCAAATCAGAAAGATTCACACTATCTGTACGCATATAGGTGATTTGACCTGCTTCATATAATTGCTGAGCAATGGTCATGGTTTGACTTACACTAAATCCAAGTTTTCTGGCTGCTTCTTGTTGTAGCGTGGAAGTAGTGAAAGGAGGTGCGGGCTTACGTGTAGCAGGCTTCTTTTCCACCGAGTCAACACTGAAAGAGCTGTCTTTTACAGATTCCAGATATATGAGTGCTTGACGTTCGCCTTCAAAGCGTACGTTGAGTTCTGCAGGCAGAATTTCATTTTTAGTATTACTGAATTCAGCCGTAACTTTGAAATCTGATACAGAATCAAAGTTTTTAATATCTTCTTCGCGTTCCACAATAAGGCGAACAGCAACAGATTGTACGCGACCGGCCGACAAAGATGGTTTTACCTTTTTCCAGAGCACAGGCGACAATTCATAGCCTACAATACGGTCGAGTACTCTGCGTGCTTGTTGTGCATCTACCAGTTTATAATTCAGTTCGCGTGGATTTTCTATAGCCTGAAGTATGGCGTTTTTTGTAATCTCATGGAAAACAATTCGCTTGAGCTTCTTCTTGTCAATGTTTAATGTTTCCGCTAGGTGCCATGCAATTGCTTCTCCCTCACGGTCTTCATCAGTTGCAAGCCAAATGAACTCAGCATTTTTGCTGGCTTTTTTTAATTCACTAATGATTTTTTCTTTATCCGGTAGAACCTTATACTTCGGTTCGAAGTTGTTTTCAAGGTCAATACTGATATCTTCTTTTGGTAAATCACGAACATGACCGTAACTCGACATGACCGTAAAATCTTTACCAAGAAATTTCTCAATGGTTTTAGCTTTGGCAGGTGACTCTACAATTACAAGATTTTTCCCCATTCTTTTCAAATTTTCCGCAAATTAAAACAATAAAATTTGGATTGACCAAATACCTTATTAATAATAGGTGTTTGATTTACCTTTATTTCTGTGTTTAAAGTGCAGTAATGCAGATGGTTAAGTTGATAATTATTTTTAAAAAAAAATATTATTTTTCATTTTGCATATAATAATGTATAATGTCGCGCAGGTACGTGCATAAACTTGCGCAGGCAGGTTTTTAAAACCTTGGAGGTGGGGTGTTAAAAATCAAGATAATTACATTTTTTTTCTTCATCCCATATTCATGGCATTGCGTCTCTTTTTTAGT
>JAFGWG010000069.1 GCA_016937255.1 Bacteroidales bacterium | reverse complement strand
TCCGCAGTTTTTCCGAAAGGCACTTCATTGTCATTCATGTCGGTCATATGCCCAACCAATATTGCTTTAAGATTTTCAAGGTGACCTGCCCTGTCCAATGCCAGCATCATTCGGTCAATATGATATAAATATTCATCCAGATCTTCCAGAAATAAAACAGTATTATCCAGCTTCGGAAAAGACTTTGAACCTAGCAAAGAGTACAAGACACTAAGGTTTCCGCCAAGCAATACGCCTTCAGCTTTTTCGCCACGATTTAGAGGGTGAGATTCTACAGAATATTCAATTTTTTCGCCTTGCATAACCCGCATCATGGATTCAAAATTTTCCATATCGTAGTCGGGTTTATCAAAATGAGTGGGCATATCGCAATGCAAAGAAGCTACACTTGCATTTGCCCATGCGTGATTTAAAAAGACAGTGGCATCGCTGAAGCCACATAGCCATTTTGGATTTTTTGCAAAGGCGTCCCAGTCGAGTTTATCTACAATTCGGGCAGCACCATAACCACCGCGAATCATTATTACGGCTTTTATCAACGGATTATTGAACATATTATTAAGCGTTGAAGCTCTATGTTCCTCGCTGCCGGCAAACTGATTTTCAGCAGTTTCAATATCATCGGGAAAACAAAGTCTGAAGCCTTCCTTGCGTAAAAAATTTGCAAACGGCTTATAATCTTCTTCCACAACTTTCCGTGAAGGCGCTGCTAGCGCTAGCAAATCCCCTTTTTTTAGATAATCGGGTTTCATGCTTAGATGTTTTGTGGATCAAGCCCGCATTTAATAAGCAGACGATTATAAAAACTTAAACCGTATCGGCGTACAATGCCAGCCTTTAAGGCCGCAAACAAATGCACACCCTTGTGCTCGCCATTTAAGAAGGCCGAGTGACAAATGTTCCATTTATGCAAAAACCATTTTTCGAAAGCACCCTCTTCTATGATGCGAATGGGATATAATTGACAAGAAATGGGCTTAATGAAATTGATTTTCCCTTCATTATACAATTTTTCAAAAAGACAAATCGTGTGATTGTTTACCCAAACCATGTAAACACAATCATCGTTTGGCTTTAATGGTGTTACTAGATTTGCAGAAGCATCGTAATCATACACTCCGAAAGTATTCACCATCTCTTTTCCCGCTTCATCCATATATGGCAAAACCTCATCAATGATGTCTTCCATTTGCCCAACCTCTTCTTCTTCCACGGGAGCACCTGCATCGCCTTCCACACAACATGCACCTTGACATTGCTGCAAATCGCAAAGGAAAAACACATCCTTAAGATTGTCGGGAATTAAAACATTGTCGAGAATCATACCATTACATTTTCCCGCCTAGAACCGCTACTGATTTGAAATTCTTGGTATAACCGTCGGCAGAGTATATTTCCGTGAAAATAATATACATTCCAATGGCAGCTTTACTTCCATCTTCCGTTTTTCCATCCCAGGTAATTACGCCTTCGGTTCCGATCGATTCCGAATCAAGGAGCTTGCATACATATCTTCCGCGCTCGTCAAAAACCCGCATGGTGCAAATCAATCCCGGACGATCAAAAGTCCAACTAATATTCAAAACATCGTTATACCCATCGTTATCTGGTGAAAACACATCGGGACTTACTATTATTTCGCCACCTTCTTCTGCATCGGAATATTGACTATTGAGATAAGCCGGTGTTGCAAATCCAACTGTCGATGCAGCACTATGCCAATTGGTTTCATCATTTGATGGGCGCAAATAATTGATTCGCTCGAGTGAGACACCATCGGTAGTATTCAAAAGAGGATCGTGCATGTCGGCATTATATTCCACTTCATCAATAATATTTCCTGCAGCCATTGCTATTACAACAATTCCATCGTCATTATTGTATGACGGCAAATCGCCCACTTCATATACATTATTTGGGGCTTCTGAATAATAATAATTCAATAATGCTGTGCGATCTTCAGTAATAACCAAATATTCACCGGGGAACATCAGGTAGCCGTATGGAGCAATATAACTCTGCCCGTCGAGCATCAGAGAATCGTCGAGCGTGGCGATGGTAAGAAATCGCAAATCAAGTATTTTTGAACTCACGTTTACAATTTCTACAAAATCACTTACGCCTTCGGTAGGATTTGAAAGAATTTCATTGATAACCAAATCGCCTTCTTCAATACTATCGGAAATGGCGAAACGCACAGAACTATTAAGCTCAAGCATATTTCCAACACAATCGGTCATGGTATCAGTACCCGTAAGCGTATAAATAGTTCCACCTGAAATAGGCTGACTCAAATAAATGATAACCGACTGGTATTCGGGAGCAAATCCTGAGGGAAGGCCGTTTACCGAAATTCCATTGTCGATGCTATAATAAAATGGATTGAGAACTTTGGCAGAATCCATCGGTTCGGAAAACCAAACTCTTATTGTTGAATCATTCACCAATGATGCACGCAGCAATTCCGGATTTAGATTATCTCCATTTGAAGATAAAACACTGTTTTGTTGTCCGGGAGTTCCACCTTTTGCATCAGTAGAAGCCCGCCAGTTTTCTTTGCCTGCGCATGGGTTGAAAGGATCGATCTGCTCAACAGACCAACCACCTTCATCCTTAAAATTATCCTGATACCAATCATCCTGAAATTTTGCGAAACTTAATACCGCTCCAGCAGGGCTCAGCAAGACAATATCAACGCCACCATTGGTAATGGAAAATGATGAAAAAGCATATACATCACCATAAGGCGCCAGATCGGCTTCTGCACCATCGTCGCAGAGAATAAGATAATCGCCTGCACCGATAACAATATTTCCAATGGCTTTATCAGAAGTACCAATTCGGAGTGTATAGTTTTCTAGATTAATAGGTAAACCCGTTGTATTGTATAATTCAATATACTCATATTCTGGCAACATAACCGCCGGTGACGGATCGGCCATAATTTCGTTGATCACAATATCGAAAGCTGTGGGAACATAATAAGCAAACGGAATTGTATCTAAAACAGATGCGTTTCCTTCAAGATCTTCCACACCCGAAACCTGCAGGTTATAGAGCTGGGCATCGGTTAACGGATTTGCTAAAGTAAGATGCACCAAAGTAAAATCTACCGGATCGAGTTCTGCCAGAGAAGGGGTTCCAATTCCACCATCGATGCTGTAATTGCTCGCAGTTTCGGCTGTGGTTTCATCAAGAAATTCATCAAAACTTACATCAACCATAAAAATACTGGTGGCTTCAACAGACGATA
>JAFGWG010000068.1 GCA_016937255.1 Bacteroidales bacterium | reverse complement strand
GAACTTGAAGATGCAATTGAGAAAGAGGTTTTTAAGGGGTTATGATGGTTCTTTAGGTAGCAGAATAATGCGCTATTTGTTAATCTTCTTTGTTCTCAATCAATTTCATCAACTCTTGTTTGCTTGGTAACACAGTTTGATATTTACTGGCAAAAATTTGCTTGTTGTTTTCTGGCAAAGTAATTTCTACAACTGTGTCATTCTTGTCTTTACACAAAACAATCCCTATTGTTTTATTTTCTGTATCAAGTTTTACAAAACGGTCGTAATAATTGACATACATTTGCATTTGCCCTAGGTCTTGATGATTTATTTCTCCAATTTTTAAGTCAATTAATACAAAGCATTGCAATAGCCTGTTATAGAAAACCAAATCTACCCGAAAGTGTTTTTCATCAAATGTAAAACGAACTTGTCGGCCAATGAACGCATAGCCCTTTCCTAATTCGAGTAAGAAATGTTCTAATTTGTCAATTATTTTCTGTTCCAAGTCATTTTCAGAATATTGACTATTCTCAGGAAGTCCAATAAATTCTAAAATGTAGGGATCTTTAATAGTATCACGTGGTTTTTCGAGTATTTGTCCTTTTTCAGATAATTCTTTTATTGCTTTTTTATCACGGCTTAAAACCAATCTTTCGAATAAAGCACTATCAAACTGTCTTTGTAATTCACGCAAACTCCAATTGTTAGAATAGGCTTCTATTTCGTAGTATTTTCTTTCGTCTTCATTATCAATTCTCATTAGTTTTAGATAGTGAGACCAACTAAGATTGAATTCCGCAGACAGTGTATGCGTTTTTGAATAAATCAAGTAAAATTGTCTCATTTGTTCAAGATTTCTTTGGGAAAATCCTTTTCCAAATTCAGAATACAGTCTTTTTGACAATTCTTCAATGATTTTTTTGCCATACTCTGCTCGTTATTTCCCGTTTTGTTCTTCCTCTACAATCATTCTTCCTATTTCATAATAGGTAATAACCATAGTTTTGTTGACAGTTTGAACAACACTATTCCTGGCCTCATTTAGTAAAGTGGCAACTCTATTGTAAAAATTTATTTCTGCATTTCGCTTTATATCATTCATTAAAACTTACTTTTAAACAAAGATAATTTATTTTAATAGGACTTCTATAAATTCTTAGAAACCGGTATTTTTAATTATAAATGAAAGCAGAGAGGATCATGTCAAGGTTGTGCGAAGGCTGTCTTGCTCCTGTTTAATGACCCTCATACTTTGGGACGATGGAACAGAGACGTATCTTTTTTACTGAAAAAATCAATAACTTCACCGAAATCTTTTAAAATTCGGCTGAAAAGATTTGTACTGGCATAAACATATAATGTACTTTGCTGTCAAATTAAAAAACATGATTATGCGAGCTAAAGTATTTTTATTTTCAATTGCTTTTTTGGGTTTGGCAATATTTTCAAGTGCTCAAACTTATCAGATTGTTGATACAGGGCAGGAAACCTTCTACGATTCTACAATCTATGTTCCCAGTATTTCCAGTTCGCAGCCATTTTACGGACAGGATGCTCATTATTCAGGTAATCAGCCATCGTATACCGATAATGGCGATGGAACCATAACCGATAATGTTACCGGTTTAATGTGGACCAAATCTCCGGATCTGGATTATGATGGCGACATCGATTATTACGATAAACTGTCTTTTAACGAGGCTCCGATGTATGCCGATACCATGACTGTTGGGGGTTATACCGACTGGCGCGTTCCTACTATTAAAGAACAATATTCACTTATAATGTTTTATGGTATTGATCCCAGTGGATACACCGGAACATCAACAAGTGGGCTTACTCCATTTATCGATACAGCGTATTTCGATTTTGGTTTTGGAGATCAAAATGTCGGCGAAAGAATTATTGATGCTCAATTTGTAACCACAACGTTGTATAAAGGAACTACAATGGGCGGGAATACCACCATGTTTGGAACCAATTTTGCCGATGGCAGAATTAAAGGTTATCCCATTGGTGCTATGCCCGGAGACACCGTTCCCAAGCAGTTTTATGCATATTTTGTCCGTGGAGGAAATAATTATGGCATAAATAGTTATATAGATAATGGTGATGGCACCGTTACCGACAATGCCACCGGATTAATGTGGACAAAAGATGATAACGGATCAGGTGTTTTGTGGGAAACTGCGTTAAGTTATGCAGAAGCCTCAATCACAGCCGGTTATAACGACTGGCGTTTACCCAATGTGAAAGAATTGCAAAGTCTTGTAGATTATTCCCGCTCACCCGACTCAACATCTTCAGCTGCAATTGATCCTGTATTTAATATCACCCAAATTACAAACGAGGCAGGATTGGCAGATTATCCATGTTTTTGGTCGGGAACAACACATATTTCTGTTATGGCAGGCCATGAAGGGGCAAATGCTTCGTATGTAAGTTTTGGAAGAGCAATGGGGTATTTTATGGGCGCTTGGCAAGATGTTCATGGTGCAGGTGCACAACGTAGCGATCCCAAAGTAGGCGACCCGGCAGATTATCCAACAGGTTTCGGTCCACAGGGCGATGCCATTCGTATTTATAACTATGTGCGCTTGGTTCGTGATGCTGGTAATGTTGGCATTGAAGAAGGAAGTATTCCATCCATCAATGTATATCCAAATCCTGCTAGCGAAAACGTAAACGTATTAAGTAATAACTTTGCTTCAAATGAAGATCTGACATTGAATGTTTATAATTCATTGGGTGCTTTACAAATGTCAACAATAATGCAAGGTTCATCTTCATTATCAATTGATGTTTCATCTTTTAGTCCCGGGCTTTATATCCTGGTTCTTCAGGGATCAAATAGCAGCTCAACAGCAAATTTCATTAAACAGTAAGTCTAAATATTAATCAGAAGCAGCGGTGACCATGTTCTCAAAACATAACAGATTATTAGAATCAGCCCTCTATTTAGTGTTGTGGCTGGTGGTAATTTTCTTTCCGGTTTTTGTGGAGAAGTCTCTAGATGTTTTTCACATGCAAAGGGTATTGAACGATTGGTCAAAGATTTTTCCGCTGTTTCTGATTTTCTTAATTCACAATTTTCTACTCTTTAAGTTATTTGCCAGAAAGTCATACCTGAGTTATTTCCTATTTACGATATCTATTATACTTCTAATTTCATTCCTGAACACTGTGCTTTTGGATCTGACCCCATTAGGGAGAGCCTTTCGTCAGCCTCCGCCGATACCAATGCCCGGGCAGGGGTCAATCGGTAATCCACCGCCTTCACCTATATTTTTCCTACAAATTATCAATATCTCCATGTTTGGGTTTATTGCCGTTGCGATAAATATTGGGGTAAAATCTTCATTCCGTTTCATAGAGCAGCAAATGCAGCATGAGAAAATGAAGAAAGAGAATCTGGAGAATGAGTTGAACTATCTTCGCCATCAAATTAGTCCTCATTTTTTTATGAATACACTCAATAATATTCATGCATTGGTCGATCAGGATAGTGAGCTGGCTAAAAGCACCATTATTCGTTTATCAAAATTAATGCGTGTTGTGCTTTACGATTCCGGCGATCAGAAAATTCCACTTGTAAAGGAAATACAGTTTCTGCAAGATTATATCGATTTGATGAAAATTCGTGTCAGCGATAATGTAAAAATACATTGCGATTTTCCAAGTGATATTCCAAATGTGAATGTGCCCCCACTACTCTATATAAATTTTATTGAAAATGCCTTTAAACATGGAGTTAAAGCGGTTGGTGATTCCTTTATTCATCTTCATTTTAGTGCGAATGATAAAAGAATAAGCTTTTATATTAAAAACTCAATAGCCGGAGCAGGAACTTCTAATAATGAAGACTCTGTTGGACTCAAAAACGTGAGAAAGCGCCTTGATTTACTCTATGGAGAGCATTACGATTTGCATATTTCGAGTGATGAAACTATCTTTAGTGTCGAATTGCAAATTGCCGTCTCATGAAAATTAAATGTCTTGCTGTAGATGATGAGCCTTTTGCCCTAAAGCAAATTGTTTCTTACATTGAGCAAACTCCTTTTCTGGACTTGGTTAAGAGTTGCGGAAATGCTATTGAAGCATTAGAATTTATAAAGAAAGAGCATGTTGATTTGATTTTTCTTGATATCAATATGCCTGAAATGACGGGAATGGAATTGGCAAAATCATTGGATTCGAAAACCATGGTGATTTTTACTACTGCTTATGAAGAATTTGCGCTGGAAAGTTATGAGGTTGAGGCCATTGATTATATCTTAAAACCTATTTCCCGTGATGATTTCATGCGTGCTGCCCGAAAAGCTGCAGATCGCAAAATGCCTAAAGGATTGGAAACGGTAAAAACAGATGAGTTTTTTGTAAAGAGCGACGGCAAAATCATTCGAATTTCACTCGAAGAAATAACCTATATAGAAAGTATGAGCGAATATGTGCGTATTCATTTCGATGAAGGCAAAAGCATTATGACTCTGATGAGTATGAAAAACCTCGACAGCACTTTGCCGCAAAAGGATTTTATGCGCGTGCATCGCTCCTATATAGTCAATCTAAACAAGGTGCAAACCATCGAGCGAAATCGTATAGTTTTTAATAAAGAAACTTATATCCCGGTAAGCGACCAGTATAAGGACGCTTTTAAGGAATTTGTGGAGAAGAGGTTTCTTTAAAAGCTGAATTCAAGTCACAAATGCAACTTTTTGATTAGACAAATTTAGGGATAAAAATTCGATTGGGGTTAAAAATCCCAATTTTT
>JAFGWG010000005.1 GCA_016937255.1 Bacteroidales bacterium | reverse complement strand
GATTTGCTTTAGTTCTATTATTTCTTGATATTTGCAACAGCAGTTTCCAGTGTCATAAATCTGATTTACTCGTTGTGATTTGCTTTAGTTCTATTATTTCTTGATATTTGCAACAGCTTACACGTATTAATTTGCTGTATATCAAGTTTATAAGTCGATTATCAGAAATGAAAAACTGTTGTATTTATTAGCGCTCTCATGCTGCATGATGGCGCTTTTTCTTTTTAAAAAAGTTCCAATTGTTGGGGCGTGTCAGGCTTATCCGATGCTTTTGCCGAGCGATAAAACTCCATTTTTCCGAATTGTTTGTCGGTGATCAGAAATATAATTACTTCTCCATGTGGCGGAATGGCCGCTTTAACTCGTTTTTTATGTACTTCTGCATTCTCTACACTGGCGCAATGCCTTGCATAAATGCTGTATTGTATCATTGCAAAGCCGTCTTTAATTAATGACTTTCTGAATCGCGTGTATTCCTTGCGATCTTTCTTTGTTTGTGTTGGTAAATCAAAATAAACAAATAGCCACATGATTCTATATGCATTAAGTCGATCTGTTTTAATTGACATAAATTTATATACGATAGTTTTTAAAATTTGTTCAGCTATTCAATACTTCATCTGTTTTGTGTTTTATAGGAAAAAATAAAAAAAAAAGCGACTCCCGAAGGAGCCGCTTCAATTATTTTTACTGGGTTGGACGCTCGCCGGAGCCACTAAAATACTTGTTTTTGAAGTAATTATCGTATTCATCCGCATAGTTGCCAATACGGGTAAACATCGAATTTGCTTCATGCTCATCTAAACCGTCGAGTTCACGAATTGCTCTAATATAAAGCCACTCTTTGTATTTTGAAAAAGCAACACCATAAAGAGTATGGTTGATTTCAAGAACCTCTGTCATGAAAATGTCTCTGTTTTCAACAGGTATTTGAGTAATCGGTCCCATAACCTGAATATACCCATAATCCTGATCCTGCACTTTCCATACATTAACCCATACGTTTGATGATCCTTTTTTCAAATTCCATTCTCCGGGCTCCTCACCTCTGCAGATAGCAGGATCTACACCCAGTTTTGAAATAATGGTTTCCACCATCTGATAATAATGTTCAATTGTTTGCATAAATAGTGTTTTAATTTTTTTCGAATATATAATTTTTTTTTATCATATAAAGTCTTTTCGCTTTCCTAAATATGAGCTAACTTTATTATAAGTAAGATTTTTTGAGACCTCATCTGCATATTATCAGTTTTTCGTACCTTTGTTTTTCCTAAAATTACGGCGAATTTGCGCTATGTAATTGTATGTTAATAACTTGCGTGTATATTTAATTGGGGTAAATGTATAGGTGAGTGCTAAAGTAGAAGAAAATGACAGAGAAGAAGAAAACAGAAAAGACAGGCCCCAAAACCCAAAATAAAAATTTTAGTTTTGAACGCCTGCAATTAAACGAAAGTCAGTCGCAACGCGAGCATGCAGAATTTCATAATTGTTACTCCTTGCAAAGTGTACGCGATGATATTCAGTTTTTACAAGTTGTATATGGAAAGAAAATTTCTGTATCGCCAGAGGATGTGAATACCGATTTCATTAATAATTTGAAGGTAATTGGTAAGGATATTTATTTCTTTTTCAAGACATTGGAAATTGATATCAATCCGCAAAACTATATTAAAGCCAAGTACGAGTTTATTCAGAAACGCATTCCCGGTGGAGATCCAAATATTTTTTATCTGGCTTGGAATGGTTTGATCAAAAACGATAGTTTTCGTCGTTTGCTGATTAAAACATTTAGTTTAAGTCATTTCTCCGATTTGGTTGCGCCACAGAGTATTCCTACGCTTGGCTCATCATTAACAAGATATCGTACCAAACTTGTTTTGGCCGATGATATGGCCACTAATCCCGATGGAAATCGCAGAACAGAAGGCCGTGCATTGGAAGATGGCAGTGGGCTTATTATGAAAGAAGGCATTGTATGGTTGCCCAATGGAAAGGCTATTCCACTTTTTGCTCAGGCTTATGTTCCGTTAAATCAAACTCAGGTTATATTAATTCGTCACGGAAAATCTCAGCACGAATCGGGTGGTGAAAATCCTGAATTTGTTGGAAGCGGATATTGGGATACTTGGGAAAATAATCGCCGAATTAGTGGTTCCAAAAGCAATTTCCTGCATGAATTGGGTATGGAAACAGCCAGAGAACTTGGAAAAGATTTTGCGGTTGCCGTTGATATTCTCGATAAAGCCGGATATCCGCTTTGGTCGTGGTCGAAAGATACTCCTGTTGAAGTATTTGGTAGCGAATCTGAAAATACGGAGCAAACAGCCAGACTATTTCTTCAAAACGCTGGATATAACAATATGCAATTTCATGCTATGTATGGCTTGAATTCTCAGAAATACGGTGCATTAACCTTTAAATACAAGAAGGAAATCATTGAAGAAGCATCTCAAATTCTTAGCGGAAATGAAGAGCCCACCGAAGAAACCAGAAAGTATATTGCAAAATATTTCAAAAATCGTTTCTATCATTATCCAGAAGGAGAAACTTTGATTGAGGCTGACTGGCGAATCGCATATTCTTTTGTTGATTTATTGAATAAGAATTTGGGTAAGCGCATCCTTTTGGCCGATCACTCAGGTGCAATTCGCGTATTTGAAGCAGTAATTCGCACCCTCGATTTTGCAGAATATAGTACCATTAAAGAAGCACAAGATAGCATTATGGCATTTTGCTATCAACCCGGGCGAAATCTGAGATACGATTATTTACAGCGCAAGGATTTCCCTCTACGAAAAAGACCGAAAAACTAATGTCTTTTTCAACCTTCGATATTGCTTTTGCAGCCGGAATTTTATCAGCTTCATTGGTCTATATTTCAGTTCTTTTATTGCAGCGCAAAAGGCTTAGTTCTGATTATCTGACAGGATTGCCATCGTTTAGGGATTTGTTGCGATATATGAAGCGTCAGAAAAAAGGAAAATATATCTTTATTTTGATTGATATTGACGATTTTCGTCGCTTCAATAGTGAGAGTTACGAAAACGGGGATGTTGTGATTCGCGATTTTGCGTATTCACTTACAGAGAATCTTTCGAATATGTCCGATATATTCAGATACAAATTGGGTGATGAGTTTGTGTTGATTGCGCCGGTAGAGAAGAAGGCTGAAATTATTCAAAAACTTGATTCAATTCATAAGAAGAGTATTGCGGAGTTTACTTATTCTAGTGTTGATTATTCTGCCAAACAAGATTCGGTAGAAGATATAATGCATAAGGCTGGGGGAGCTCTGATTTTGAAGAAGAATGGCTAAGAGGAATTCACACGAAATTTCTTGATAATATGGTCTTCAGGACTACATTTTTTTTATCTTTGGCTTATTAATAGGTATTATTGTGAAATTCGCAAAATGGATAGGTGGTGCACTTGGGTGGGCTTTTGGAGGACCTTTGGGTGCTGTTTTTGGATTTATTCTTGGATCTGCACTCGACGGATCTTCGCGACCGATGGGACAGTACAGAGCCGGACCTACAACTCAGGGTGATTTTAAGATGGCATTGCTGGCTTTATTGGCTGCAGTAATGAAAGCCGATGGCAAGTTTAAGAAATCGGAATTAAATTTTATTAAAGACTCTTTTACTCAAATGTTTGGGTATTCCGATGCACGCGAAGCAATGCCAATGCTAAAAGAGTTGCTTAAGCAGGATATTCCTGTTCGCGATATTTGCGATCAGGTAAAAAGACATATGGATCACCCGGCAAGACTCGAACTTTTTCATCTGCTTTTTGCTCTGGCTATGGCCGATAATCATTTTGATCCGGCAGAAGAGCGTTTGTTAAAAAGCATGGCATCTTATATGAATATTTCAGACAAAGATTTCGCTTCTATCAAAGCTATGTTTGTTCCAGACACCGATACGGCATATAAAATACTTGAAGTGAGCCCAAATGCAAGCGATGATGAAGTGCGTAAGGCTTATCGTCGTATGGCTATGAAATATCACCCAGATCGGGTAGCACATTTGGGTGAAGATGTTGTGAAAAGTGCCAATGAGAAGTTTCAGTCTGTGAATAAAGCCTGGAATGATATTAAAAAGCAAAGAGGAATATCATAAAAATAATTATATGAAAATTGTTATAGCCGAACCTATTGGCTTATCCGAGAAAATGCTTAATGAATATAAACGTGTGTTTTCAGAAAATGGAAATGAGTTTGTGCATTTTACTTCAGTTCCAGAATCTGTAGAAGAGTGTATTAAAAGATGTTCTGATGCTGATATTATTGTAATTAGCACGTATAAGCTACCTGTCGAAATTCTTTCTAAGCTTGAAAACCTGAAGATGATTTCTGTGGCTTTCACCGGTTACGATCATGTTGATACGAAATATTGTCAATTGAAGGGAATTTCAGTGAGCAATGCCGCCGGATATTCTACTGAATCAGTTGCAGAACAAAGTGTTTTGATGATATTATCTCTATTGCGCAATGCTCGTGAAATGGAAAACAATTGTCGTGATTTGAAGGGTCGAAATGGATTTCTTGGTCGTGAACTAAATGGTTTAAAAGTTGGTATTATTGGCTTTGGTCTTATTGGACAAAGAACAGCCGCATTATTAGAAGCGTTTTCTTGTGAAATTCTTGTGGCGGAGCGTAGTAGTATTTTGCCTTCTTGTAAGTACAAGATTCTCTCTATGAATGCTTTGCTAGCCGAAGCAGATGTTTTGTCTTTACATATTCCAATGAGTAGTGAAAATGAAAATTTCATAGATGCTGAAGTGTTATCTAAAATGAAAAATACTTCCTTTCTGATTAATACGGCTAGGGGTGGTGTTGTAGATAGTAAAGCATTGGCTGATGCATTGAATAGTGATAAGCTGGCAGGTGCAGCAATTGATATCTTTGAAATGGAACCCCCATTACCGGCAGAGCATCCTTTATTATCTGCAAAAAATAGTATGCTCATGCCTCATACTGCTTATGCCACTGCCGAAGCTATAGAAAAAAGAGCAGTCTTGGTTTTGAAAAATATTGTATCTTGGCTCGATGGAAAGGGTGGAAATGTTATTGCATAGAAACATAATACTGTTCATGTTTCTTTTGTTTGCTACAGGGTTTTCTAATGCACAAAATCGCAACGGAATGCCAATGGTAGATAATTACCATCCTGTTGTATATAAAGGATATTCGCAAAACTGGTCGCTATGCTCCAATAGCATGGGTCTAATGTTTTTTGCCAATGGCGATGGCATTCTTGAATACGATGGCCGGGAATGGTCAAAGATTTTATTGCCCAATAATTCTACACCAAGTGCCGTGTATTGTGATAAAAATGATTTTGTTTGGGTGGGCGCTCAATCAGAATTGGGGGTACTAATTCCTGATCCTGTGCAAGGTTATCGCTACCAGAGTTTAAATAAACTTATTCCAGCTGATCAAAGGGAATTTGGGTTTATTTTGCAAATATTAGAGTCAGGCGACGGAATATATTTTAGAGCCAATTCTCAATTGTTTCGCTATCACAAAGGTAAAATGTTCGCTAGTAGTATTCCGCGTCAGTCTTTTATGTTTACTTATAATAAAATACCATTCTTTTTCAATAGAGATGAAGGATTTAGTATTGTTTCGGGTAATCGGTTTTTGGCAGTTCATTCGCTTTTTAATCCCTCTATGATTATTAGGGCTGCACTGCCATATTCAAAGGATACGCTTTTATTGGTTGACCCGCTGAATGGATTGTTTTTTGGAGAAATTAACGCAAAAGATCCTCTGAATGCCAGTATTAAAGTTAGTCCTATTTTTACTCCCCTTAATAAGTTTCTTGTTGATAATGAGGCTTATGACGCACTTGCTTTGCAGAATGGAAATTTTGCATTGAGCACCACTCGCGATGGAACTATTGTTTGTGACCGAGATTTCAACTTGCTGTTTACTCTGAATAAAAACAGTGGGGTAATGAATGAAACTCACAATGCTCTGTATGAAGATCAGCAAAATAATTTGTGGATTGCATTGGATCATGGTTTAAGTAAAGTAGATCTGAGTTCTCCGCTTACATACTATAATAATACATCGGGAATTAATGGATCGGTTCTCGATATTCAGCGTTTTGCATCCAGACTATTTGTGGCTACTTGGCAAGGTGTTTTTTATGAGAATATTAATCGATATAGCAGCGATGATGTTCCTTTTAAAATGATTGAAGATATCCGCACGATCTCATGGATGTTTGAGGAAATTTCCTTAGGTGGACAGAAATACCTTCTTACGGCAACTTCTGATGCTATATATCTGATTGATAGTTTTTTACATGTAAGAACCTTAAAAGAAGGAAATTATACATTCATACTTTTTGATCATGATAATAATAGAATTTTTGCCGGGTCACCCTCCAGTGCTGAATTAATTCAACTAAATGGTTTTCATGCAGAGAAACCGATTTTAATTCCACAAATTGAAGGTCGAATTACCAGTATGGTTTTGTCTCAGGATAATAATTTGGTAATTGGTACTGCCTTAAACGGGGTTTATATTGTTCATACTACTGATATTGGAAACAATAATGAACTTGGATTTGAATTATTCCATTTAATGCCGGGAACTGATTTGCCTCGCTCAGATTTCTATAATGTATATCGATGCGATAATAGTGTTTTAGTTATTTCAAAAACGGGGATTTATAAAATAATGAGTGAGGAAAATCGCTATTTTGTTGAGTTCTTTGACCCCTCTTTTGCTCAGTATTTTCAAAATTCACAGTTTATAAACACCATCACTCACGATCAAAAAGGAGGATTCTGGTTTCAGATCAACAATAAACAAAGTGGAGAAAAGAGCTTAATTTACGCCCGAAAAAGTGGAAATACTTTTGTTTTTACATCAAAGCCATATCGTACTTTCCCAAATCTTGAATTTTATAATATTTATCCTGAACCCGATAGTGTGATTTGGTTTGGAAGTGATGATGGGGTGTTTAGATATCGCCAGAAAGAAGATAATTTCAGGGAGCGACGTGATAATTTTCCTACATTAATTCAAAAAGTTAGACTCAATGACTCTTTGATTTTCTCGGGTGTTTTTTCTATGGTAGTTCTTGAGAGGATTCTGAATTCTAAGCAAAATAAAGTCCCACAAGTAAAATTGTCGGGAGAAAATATTCGGTTCGATTTCAGTGCAAGTTATTATAGTAATGAAGATCAAGTAAGATTTACTTATTTTCTTGAGGGCTTTGACGCACATTGGTCTGCATTAAGTCACGAAAACTATAAGGAATATACAAGCCTTCCACCAGGCGACTATACATTTAGAGTTAAAGGCGTAAACCCTTATGGTGTTATTGGTGATGAAGCCTTTTTCCGTTTTATGGTGCCGGCTCCATGGTATTTTCGTTGGTGGGCGTGGTCGCTATATGTTATAAGTGCTGTTTTATTGATTTTTCTAATTATTTCTTATTCCAACCGTCGTTTGATAAAAGCTAAAGCTCGTTTGGAAAGCATTATTCACAGGCGTACACAGGAGCTTAATAGTCAGAAAAAAGCTATTGAAATTGAAAAGGAGAAGTCTGATTCATTGCTGCTGAATATTTTGCCGGTTAGAATTGCAGAGGAATTAAAAAGCCGGGGGATATGTCAAACAGAGTTTTACCAATCAACCTCGGTGTTGTTTACTGATTTTAGCAATTTTACATCTATTTCTGAGAAATTGGATCCTGAAGATTTGGTCTCAAAACTGGATATATATTTTGCCCGCTTCGATGAAATTTGCTCACGTCACAAGCTGGAAAAGATAAAAACAATTGGCGATAGCCACATGAGCGTTGGTGGCATTCCGGTGCGAAATCGTACTCATCCTATAGATGCTGTTTTGGCAGCAAATGAAATGCAAAATTTCATTCGTTTTATGCATGAAAAGAGCGACGAAAATAAAATTTGGCAATTGCGAATAGGTATTAATAGTGGTGAACTAACGGCCGGAGTAGTAGGTAAGAAAAAATTTGCATTTGATGTATGGGGCGATACTGTAAATACAGCTAGTCGCTTTCAGGATGCTGGTGAATGTAGTGAAATTAATATTTCAAAGTCCACTGCAATTGCAGTTGAAGGCTTTTTTAATTTGGAATACAGAGGCGAAAAACACATAAAACACAAAGGTGCGGTTGAAATGTATTTTGTGAAATCCATAAAAAAAGAACTTTCTATTGAAGGTTTAGGAGAGACACCAAATATGGAGTTCTGGAGAAAATACAATGAGTTGGTAGATATTAAGTACTTAAATTTCTAATGATGGACTTTGAAGGGGCGAAAACATATATTTTAGATCGAATGAAGCGGGGATTGGCTCCCAATCTTTATTACCATGGTTTGCATCATACCCTGGATGTGTATGCAGCATGCGAAAGATATGCAGAAATGGAGGAAGTGAAAGGTGATGATCGTTTGATCTTACTTACAGCTGCTTTATTTCACGATGCAGGTTTTCTGATTCGATATAAAGCGAATGAAGAGGTATCGGTTGATATCGTTAGGCGTATATTACCTAATTATGGCTATTCTAAAACTGAAATTACCTTAATCAATCAGTCGATTTTATCTACTGTAATTCCACAAACCCCTTACGATAAAATCAGCAGTATTTTATGTGATGCTGATTTAGATTATCTGGGTCGCGATGACTTTTTTATCATTGGATGTAATTTGCGTAGAGAATGGAAAGAATATGGAATAGAACTCTCAATAAAGGATTGGTACGAACAACAAGTACATTTTCTAACAAATCATCATTACTTTACCCGGTCTGCAGACTTCTTAAGAAGTGAAAAAAAACTTAAGCATCTGTATTATTTGGATAATTTAGTGAAGAAACATAAGAAAATGTCGCTACTTTTCATAAATTTGCAAATGAAAAAATAAACTGTTTATCTTAAACAATAAATAAGCATGGAAAATAGAAAGAAGATTATCTTGGTTCCGTTTGATTTCACAGATGTTGCAGAAATCGCTGTTAATCATGCAGCCGGACTGGCTGGGCATCAAGATTGGACCGTGCATCTATTGCACATTATTAATAAAGACACTCGGGCTTTGCTTAATGTTTACAAAGTTGACGACGAGCTTGTAAATAAACGTTTGCAGGATCGAGTTGGGGAGTATTCTGCAAAATATGGTGTACCTTTTACTTTTGAGGCCAGGGAGGGTAGCATTTTTACCGATATTGCAAAAGCTGCTGAAGAAACCAAAGCCAGTTTTATTATCATGGGAACACATGGAAAACAAGGTATTCAGCATATTGTAGGATCTTATGCTCATAAGGTAATAACATCAACCAATGTGCCTTTTATCGTTGTGCAAAAGCGTGAATATCGCGAAGGATACAATAAAATTGTGATCCCTCTTGATGATAGTATTGAGTCTCGTCAGAAACTTAAGTGGGCCATTTATATTGCCAAGCAATTCGATGCGGTTATTCATGTTAAAGCATTGTATCGTTCAGATGAGCTGTATAAAGCAAAAATTCGTGCAGTCCTTAATAAGGTTGTAGAGGTGTTTGATAAAAATGAAGTGAAGTTTGATGCTGAATTTGTTGCCGACAGCGCTTCTTTTGCTAAACAGGTGATTGACTATACCAAGAAAGTTGATGCCGATTTGATTATGATTATGACTAATCAAGATAGTAGCCCAATTCCAAATTTTCTGTTGAATCCATGGGATGAGCAGATTATTTTCAATGAAACTAATGTTCCGGTAATGACCATTAATCCACGTGATATTAATATCACTGTTGTTGGAATGTAACCGGCAGGGACAAAAAATATATTGAAGTCGCTTGCCAATTTGTGCAGCGACTTTTTTTTGTAAAAGCAAAACCAATCATGGCATTTTCCGAAAAAGACCTTCAGGATTTTAATAACAGGGGAATCTCTGTTGAAACCATCGAAAATCAACTTGAGCAATTCCGAAATGGTATTTCATTTGTGCAGCTTTATAAAGCTGCTACCATTGATGATGGTATTTTCTCATACAGCCAGCGCGAAGCGGAAAGGCTTATTCGTTTATATGACGAAAGAAAGGATGATTACGATATTCAGAAATTTGTTCCTGCTTCCGGTGCGGCAAGTCGCATGTTTAAGGCTTTGTTTTCTGCTAGAGAAATTCTTCAAAAAAACGAAAAACTGCTTGATGGCTCTAAAGAGAAAGAGGCTGTTGATCAGTTTATTGCAGGCTTGGATAAGTTTGCTTTTTATAATGAACTTCTTTCTTATATCGAAAACCCTGAGCAGGAACTGAAAAAGCAAAACCATTTGCCATTCTTAAACGCGCTCCTCGATGAGAATGCCATGAATTATGGTGCGCAACCAAAGGCTTTTTTAAGTTTTCATCAATATGAAGATCAAAGCCGTAATGCTTTTGAAGAGCAGGTTCGCGAGTCTTTGCACTATGCAAAAGTGGAAGATGATGTTTTACGCATACATTTTACCATTAGTCCCGAATTTGAGCAAACACTGAAGCAAGAAATTGAGCGCATGACTTATGTAATGGATCAGGATTTTAATACGGAGCTCGAAATTACATATTCTTTTCAGTCACCCTCAACCGATACCATAGCAGTGGATATGAATAATGAACCGTTTAGAAAAGAAGACGGCAGTATTTTGTTTCGACCAGGTGGCCATGGTGCATTGCTTCAAAATCTGAATGACTTGAATGGTGAAATGGTCTTTTTGAAAAATATCGATAATTTGGTGCACGAATCGCGTATTGAGGATACTATCCATAATAAGAAATTGCTGGGTGGGGTATTGATGGAAATTGTGGAAAAAGTACATGGTAACCTCGAAATGCTTGAGGATGCCAATTTCCCGGATGAAGACCTCGAAGACATGCTTGATTATGCCCGTGAAAAGCTTGCCATTGAAATACCAAAATATGTGGAGGCTTTTGATAAAATGGAAAAGATCGATTATCTCTATACGCTTTTTAACAGACCAATTCGTGTCTGCGGAATGGTGAAAAATGAAGGCGAACCCGGTGGCGGACCTTTTTATGTTCAGGATGAAAGTGGTTATCTTAGTATGCAAATTGTAGAAGGCTCGCAAATGGATTTGTCTGATCCCAAACAGGCTGATATTCAGAAAAATGCCACACATTTTAATCCCGTAGATCTGGTGCTCTATATCAAAGACGTTAACTGGGATAATTTTGATTTGAATGATTTTGTAGATCCTGATGCAGGGTTTATTTCTGAAAAGAGTTATGCTGGTCGTGAGTTAAAAGCACTAGAATTGCCAGGTTTATGGAATGGTGCAATGTCGGATTGGATTACAGTTTTTGTGGAAGTGCCACTAAGTACCTTTAACCCGGTGAAAGAGCTGAATGATTTGTTGCGGGAGAATCATTTGGAGGGATGATTATTTTTTGTTTATTTGGTGAAACAATGAGCCAAAGAGTTTAATCTTATGGAATGAATATTTACTTTTCTAACGATTCTATTATAGGTGGAAAACCAGCTGAAAGAAATATTGTAAATTTGTTGTTAGATAGAATTTATATATGGCAAAAAGTAGAATTTTAAATGTACAACAATCTGAAATAAAAGTTATTGTAAAAAACAATGACGACTTTATCAGCTTAACCGATATGACTTCGACATTTAAAGAAGGTAGTGGTCTGATTGGCAAGTGGGTAACCAATAAAAACACTTTAGAATACCTTGGGGTTTGGGAAAAAATTAATAACCCGAGTTTTAATTACCCTGAATTCGGGGTAATTGGACAAGAAGCAGGAACAAACCGATTTATAATGTCTGTGGGGCAGTGGGTTGAAAGAACAAAGGCCATAGGAGTGATTGTTAAAGCAGGCAGATATGGCGGAACTTATGCTCACAAAGATATAGCTTTTCATTTTGCAATATGGCTTAGCCCTGAATTTCAAATTTACCTGATTAATGAATTCCAGAGGTTAAAAAACAGCGAAAATGACAGTTTGAAACTCGAATGGAATTTACAGAGGACATTATCTAAAGTAAATTACAAAATTCACACAGATGCCATAAAAGATAATCTAATTCCCGAAAAAATCACAAAACAACAAGCAAGTTTTGTTTATGCTAATGAAGCAGACTTAATAAATGTTGCTCTATTTGGAGTTACGGCAAAAATTTGGCGAGACAATAATCCTGAGCAAAAAGGCAATATACGAGATTATGCGACATTGGAACAATTGGTTGTGTTAAGCAATATGGAAAGCATAAATGCTTTGCTAATTGAACAAGGGTTTTCACAGGGCGAGCGATTAATTCAGTTAAACAAAGTAGCCATAACTCAAATGAAATCTCTTTTGGGAAATAGTGGAATGAAGAAACTAAAATAATAACCAACGAAACGCCATGCCTTGCGGGACAAGCAAGATAGCTGGGAAACGTTTCTTAACAAAACGGAAACAACAAAATTGGAGGAATAAAATTATGAAAACAATAAAACTTTTTTTCGTTATAATTATCAGCTTTTTCATGTTTACAAACAATGCAAAAGCAGATACAATTTATATTGATCTCGACACAACAAGTCATGATCAAATTCTTACTGTTTGTCAAGATGACACATTGAATATTTTCCATAGTTTGTATCCTAATCCTATGAATTGGTCAAAATTTGATATTGGAATGGCTTTTGGAGAGTCACCATATATTATAATAACATCTAACAATTTAAAATATTCAAATGATGGAATAAACTGGACCACATGGTCTGGACAAACAAATGGCAGATGGAAAATGACTGGATCTTGGTCTTACTCAAGATATTTTTATATCTATTTCACAGACCCAGTAACAGAACCTTGGTCTATCAATTCAGATGCAATATGTGGTTCTTCTGATACACTTTATGCAGAAAACTACCAAGATGGTCTATATTACCAATGGTATGAAATAGGTGTCGGCTTACTATCAGAAGGATATTATCCAAATGATACAGCCTTAATTGTGGATCATACTGCCGACTATGTTGTTGGAATTACTGGTTGCAATGGAACAGTTTTTGATACTATATCAATGACTCTAACAACAACCAATCTCCCAGATTTAGGACAAGATCATAGCTTTTGTGGAACTTCTGTATATGCAGATCTATTCCTAATGGAAGAATATGATTCTTATCTTTGGAGTACAGGAAGTACTGATAGTGCAATTACCGTAACATCAATATCTCAATCCCCAGACACTATTTGGGTAGAGGTAGAAAATCAGTGTATTGGAACTCAAAGAGATACCGTATTACTATTTCAAGAATTCTATCCTACATTAGATATTGGACCAGATACTATGTATATATGTCCTGGTGAATCTGTAACTTTATCAACAGGTTTTGAATACGATCTAATGAGTTGGGTTTATGATTGGAGTGGTATCGAATTATCTAATGATTCATCTATAACTATTACACCATCACAAGACACTACTTTATTTGTTTATGTTAGAGAGGGGCTTTGTCCATCTATGGAAGATAGTATAAGAATAGTTCTTGTACAAACTTATGAAGACAACAATCTTTGCGTAGTAACTGTAGACACCAGCGGATACAATAAAATTGTTTGGTATAAAGAAATTGGAGAAGGCATAGCCGATTATAATATTTATCGATTGAATGTAACATATAATTTAATTGGTACGGTAGATATAGGTTCCCCTGCAGTTTTTTACGATTCATTAGCCGACCCAAATTCATCTGCATATCGTTATAAAATAACTGCCGTAGATACTTGCGGCAATGAGTCGGATTTAAGCACCTATCATTCTACTATTCATATTATTAGCACGACTTCTACATTTGGAGGAATTGATCTTACAGTAACCGACATGTACGAAGATGAATCGGGAACATTTGTGCCAAATATGTATTACATTATGTGCGATTCGCTAGCCAATGGAAACATGCAGGTAACAGACTCAATGAGTACGGCATATAATAGTAAACATATACAAAATCCATATCCCGGTGCAGTGTATGCCATGGCGGTTGCATTACCCTGGAATTGCGATGGAGGAGCAAAAGCAAGTACAACATTGTCATTTTCAAACCGAATTGCACCCACGCAGGGAATCTTGGATTATGCAAATGCATCATTAAATTTCTATCCCAACCCTGTACAAGACCGATTGTATTTTGAAAAGCTGCCGAAAGGTGCAGTCATTAAGATATTTGATGTTAACGGGAAGATTATTCTGGAACAATCTCCACAAGAAATGTCGATAGATGTATTAAAACTCAGTCCCGGCATCTATACCATTTTGATGCTCACCGATGATGAGCTCGGGCATGGTGTTTTTGTGAAGGAATAGATTTTGCACAAACTTTCAAAAGACATCTCTTCGTTCCGCTTCGGTTATTCACAGGGCGGAACAAGAGTTCGTCTTTTGAATATATTTACAATGCCTGTAACCACTCAAACAACCTTACATATACCTCATCTCTGACATCCTTGCGGCTCATAATCAGGTCGTGAAGTGCATGTTTGACTTCAATAATTTTTACATCGCCTTTAATCTTTTCGGCATTTTCGCGGATATGCTTCACATTAAGTACTGCATCTCCATCCATGAAATCTTCTTTCCATTTATTGCCATAAACTGAATTATCGGAGTGCATTACTAAAGTTGGTACATTAATGCTTATGCCTTTTTGTACACGCTTATGTCCATTCCGAATGGCTCTAACAAAGCTAAAAGTAACGGGTGGGGGATTGTGCATTTTTAATTTTGGATTATAATCCCATTCGCCGTGATCTTCTTTATATAAACTTTCGCCGTAGAGGGAGTTCACATCTGTTTTCATTCTTATGTTTGGAAAAATTCCTCCCAGAAAACTAACAATCGGAACTCCAATATTTTTAAGGAAAAATCCGAGATTATAATCATAGAAAGGACTATTAGCAAAAAAGGAATGAAAGAGTTTGCTTTTTTTATGATCTGCCGCATACAAACTACCAACTAGTCCACCAGTGCTGTGTCCATTCAATAGAACAAAATCATGTCCTTCATCTTTAATAATGTTTAGAGCTGCATCAATATCAGCATAATATTCATTAAGGTAGCGCACATTGGTAAACTTCTGGTGCGGAAGCAGCGATCGACCGTATTTTCTCAGATCAAGGGCATAAAAATTATACCCCTCATTAATGAAGCGCAGCGCCATTTCCTCCTGAAAGAAATAATCGTTAAACCCGTGGATATATAAAACAGCTTTACGGCATTCTTTTGATGATCGCTTTCTCACTACAGTACAGACTACTTTGCCCTCATAATCAACGGGCTGCTCGATTTGAAGCATCTCAAATCCATTAAGCTCTGTATCGGGTTTATAATGCATTATTTGAATTTCTCCGGTAAAGTTAAGCAGGATTTATCAATGCCAAAAACATAGTTTTTAATAACCTCTGTTGAAAACACAGTTTCATCCCCCTCAAAACCTTTGATATCGATGGGTTGAATTTGTCTTCTATATGCATTCTGCAGCGGTACAGCAATTGGAAGATAACTCCAATGCCATTCTTCGGGCTGATAGCCAGATGTACGGTTGTCGCCATATTCTGTATAGGGACGGTAAAAACCGAAATAATTG
>JAFGWG010000067.1 GCA_016937255.1 Bacteroidales bacterium | reverse complement strand
TTTTGACAAAAATAATGAATTTTAAGTCTTCTGCTTCTTCTTTTTAGCAGCAGGGAAAAGTACATTATTTAAGATAAGGCGATATCCTGGAGAATTTGAAAAGAGATTAAGATCAGTAGGCGGGTCGTATACAAAGTGCTGATAATCTTCAGGATCGTGTCCACTCAGATAGGTCCAAGTACCTTTACCATATTCACCATGAATATACCTAACTTCCCCCAAAGCCTTATTTTCGCCCATAATTAGAACTTCAGACTTTATGCATTCTTTTCTAAATCCGGTGGTTTGCCCATAGAAGCCTTTAATCATTTGCGTATGATTCTGACATAGCATTGTTGGAACGGGATCCCATTTAGCGGAGAATTCAAAGAGGGCAAAGAAATCATCTTCGGGTCTTACTGCACGCCTGAAATTAGTAACATCGATGGTGGAAATCTCGTATTCGTATGGATTAATGCTGATTTTAAAATTGGTAAAAGCAAAAGTTTTAGAAAAATCGAGTTTACTTTGTGCTTGGGGGTCCATGGCATCTCCATCGAACATGGGGCCGCATATATCAACCCCTTCCGCAGCCAAAGCTACATCGTAACTATCGGGTGCACTGCACATGGCAAAAAGATATCCTCCTCCTGCTACAAAATCGCGAATTTTCTTTGCAACTGCAAGTTTCAGTTCAGACACCTTGCTAAAACCCAACGATTTTGCTGATTTTTCCGATTCCCGCACATCATTTACATACCAAGGTGTATTTTGGTAATTCGCCCAGAATTTTCCATATTGGCCCGTAAAATCTTCATGATGCAAATGCAGCCAATCGTATGTTGGTAAAAGACCTTTCAATACTTCCTCGTCATATATCTGGTCATATGGAATTTCTGCATACGTAAGCACTAGTGTAACTGCATCATCCCATGGCTGATTGGTTTTTGGAGCATATACTGCTACTTTTGGAGCCCGGGTGAGCTTCATTACTTCCATATTGGCTGAAGGAGCGGCAATTTCATCGTGAATGCTAACTGCCTGAGCATCAGAAACAACTTCAACACTTACCCCACGTATGCTGCACTCATCCTGAATGGTTTTGGAATAATCCATCAAAAAACTACCTCCACGATAATTCAATAACCATTCTGCTTCAAGATTGTTTTGCAAAACCCAATAGGTAATACCGTATGCTTTCAGGTGGTTCTTTTGACTCTTATCCATAGGAATGAGAAGATGCGTAGAATACCCCGACAAACAAATGAATAATACAGTGGCAAGAAGTAATAGTTTTTTCATGACAGATTAGTAACGCAAAAACAGTGCAAAACTTGTATTAGAAATTAGGATCTTTAGGAATAATGTCCTCAGGTGGCTCATCATTCATTTTTGATTGCCTCGTCACCGCAATAGAATTGAAATCTGATCCTCCCATATAGTCGTTAAAGTCAGACATACTTCCTTCGCTGTTTTCAAATCTTGCAAACTGATTAACAAAGCGTAGATGAACAGTATCCAACGGCCCATTTCTATGCTTGGCAACAATCAACTCTGCTTTATTCTGTATATCCTGATTTTCATGTTTTGGATCATCCTTAAAATAGTATTCTTCCCTATAGATAAACAATACCATATCGGCATCCTGCTCAATGGCGCCTGATTCACGAAGGTCAGATAATTGCGGACGCTTCATACCCGGCCGCTTTTCCACTTCACGACTTAATTGTGATAAGGTAATAACAGGAATACTCAATTCTTTGGCTAAAGCTTTTAAGGATCTGGAAATGGTAGAAATTTCCTGCTCACGGTTTCCGCTCTTATCCACCTGCGCGGTCATTAGCTGAAGATAATCAACAATAATGCACTGAATGTTATGTTGTTGTTTTAAACGTCGTGCTTTTGCTCTGAGTTCAAAAATCGACAATGCTGGTGTATCATCAATAAAAATAGGTGCCCCGGACAAATTGTCCATATTATCATTCAAACTTTTCCATTGTGTAGGAGAAAGATCTCCTTTTCTCAAGCTTTCGCTGCTGACTCCTGCCTCCGAAGAAATTAATCGCATAACAAGCTGAGTAGCACTCATCTCTAAAGAAAAAACAGCAACCGGGCGTTCGCTGATTACCGCCATATTTTTAGCCATTGACAAAACAAAAGCCGTTTTACCCATACCAGGACGTGCCGCAATAATAATGAGGTCGGAAGGTTGCCAACCTGCTGTTAAAGCATCGAGATCCTTAAATCCAGATGGAACTCCACTAAGACCACCTTCAACTTGAGAAGCTTTTTCAATTTGCTCTTTGGCTGCACGCAAAAGATTTGGCATAGATTCTATACCCCTGCGTAAATTCTGCTCATTAACCTTGAAAAGCTTATCCTCTGCTTTATCAAGTAAATCAAACACATCGGTGGAGTCTTCAAAAGCATCATTTATTATTTCCGAAGAAATTTCAATAAGTCGGCGTTGAATATATTTCTGCGCAACAATGCGCGCATGAAATTCCACATTTGCAGCAGAAACAACTCTATTGGTAAGATAAGCAATATAATGAGCTCCCCCCACTTCTTCAAGCTTGCTCATTGTCCGCAACTCATCAGTAACGGTCAACATATCAATAGGAGAACTTTTTGCAAAGAGATCTTGAATGGCCATGAAAATAACCTGATGACTATCCTTATAAAAAATTTCTGGACGCAAAATATCTATAACAGTATTTACAGCCATTTGTTCCAGCATAAGTGCCCCAAGGATAACCTCTTCAAGATCAATTGCCTGCGGGGGTACACGACCATGCTCAACAGGCAAGGCTGTCCGTTTATTTGTACCGTTCTTTCGTATAGAATTTGTCTTTTTATTCTGCTTATCTTCCATGCTCAAAAATACTCATTATATGATTCTATTGATTATCTGTTGAAAAGTTTATTTTAACGAATTTATTTTGTATTTTATCTATATTAATTGGATTTCTATTTATATAAATAAAGCAACATTCACAATTTCAAACACTTATATTCTATTCTCATATATTGAACCAAGAATATTTTTAACGGCAATAGCATTTGATGTACAATAGTTCTGAATACTTAAGGGAATATTCTCCACTTTTTTCTTATCGATATCGAGTAGGAGTGCAAGGCGATTTTCATATTGCGACCTTGATTTCATGGCAGAATTTCTAATACGCTCCGCCGAATAATCGGGCGAGAATACATGACTGCACCAGATTCCCTCCATAAAATAATTATAAAGATTCACCAATTGAATTTCCTTTTCTTCGCATCTATTATAAAAATCTGAAGGCAGAAATTCATCTGTTTCTAAAAACACAAGAAGCTGGCTTCCAATATCATCAATAAAACCAAGTAATTCTTGCATAGGCAAATCGGAGTTTTCAAAAGACCTAAACTCCACAATCTCGCCACAAACAATAGCTGCAGCCAATGGCACTACAGTGAACGGCTTATCCCCAACATGTTCTGGAACAGCTTTACGTGTACTTAAAACATGAAGAAACGAAGGCTGAACTGCAGACAAAATATTTTCCGATAATTCTTCTATTAAACCCTCATCAAAGCTTTCTTTTCTGGTTTTAATAGCCTCATATTGCCTGCGAAGAAACTCATCTCCGAAATCACATAATTCAGATCCACTGTTTTCGTTCAAAAGCAGCCTATATTTTGATTCCAAACTTAGTCCTGCCAGTTTTAAAACTGAAGAACTCAGGTGTTTTTTATGACAATGCGAATAAAATTCGCAGGGATAAGGATCAAAACAATGTGGTCCAACATCTATTGATGGCGATGAATCGGCAAACAATATTTCAAACGCTTCCTCGGCTGCCGGTTTTGTTTCATCCTGAAGAGCAATGACCTCTTTCGTTAGATCTACTTTTGTAAAAAAATCAAACGGATTCAAGTTCCCATTGTAAACATATTCTGAATTTACGTGAATAATTCCAGCACTCTCTGGTCTAAATTCAAGTTCTGACATTACAAAATATTGAAAAGCCAGATCCCACAAATATGTTTTTGATATTCGAAGAGAGCTTTTTACTTCCCATGCGCCATACACGTCATTTTTTAGCGAAAGAATATCCATGATAGCCACGTATTTATCCGTCATGAAAACGGCTTCATACAAGTTCGGGGTTTTTGTAGAAATTGCAAGCTTTGTTTCTTCTGCAGCTTTTGCATATTTAGAAGCATGCCCTGGCTTTAGATTAACCCCTCCGGGGAAAAGCTCATGTGCCAGATCACCAACACTATGGCCTCTTCTGAATTTAAGTTGCTGCTCATAAGAGATAGGATCGCGAAGAAAATATCTATTCTTGTAAAGATATAATGATTTTAGGCATTGGCGGCCACGAATATATGCTGATTTGGAAAGGCTTTTCTTGCTTTTCTTCTTCTCACTCATACAAAATAAATGTTTACATCCTGAATTAACGGCTGCATGGTGAGGCGAAGATAGACCTGTGTGAGACTAACAACGTCTTTCTGACAATATTCGACTACACGCTTCAGATCTTTCTCTTCATAATACACTCTTGCCACATCAGCACCCGAAATATCGTCTTTTGGAGAAGGAATATCGAATAATTCGGTTAACAAATCTAATGAAGTGAAATTCTTATAATCACCAAACTTCCATAGCTCCATGGTGTCAATATTCAATATCTCCCAAGGTTTTTTGCCCTGAGAATTCAGAATTTCAGGAATGGGTATTTGATGAATAAGCATTCTCCTACAAAGAAATGGAAAATCGAATTCCTTTCCATTATGTGCACAGAGCTTGTAATTAGGGCCTTTAGAAAACAAACTTAGAGATCTTGAAAAATCTTTAAGCACAGAATTTTCATCATCCCCGTAAAAGCTCTTAATATGCAACTTGTCGCCTTGAATCACACCAACAGACACACAAATCACTTTTCCAAATTCAGCAAAAATACCAGCCTTCTCATACACTTTTTCTGTAGTATCGTCTTCATTTTTCAGCAAATAAGACGCTTTTTTATCCCATAATCCCTGCATGCGAGGATTCAATTGAGAATAATTTTCAAATAATGGAACCGTTTCTATGTCCAGAAACATAATTTCCTCAAGTTTTCCTTTATTATTCATAACTATATTTTGATTTTATAGATTTCGTTGCTAAATTTAGCGAATAATTTTCAAATATGGGCAGAATTATCACTTTTTTGGTATTCGGTGTTGCGTTTCTTTTTTCGTGCAAAAAGGAAACTGCTCCGCCCCCTGTAATAGAAATTTTTAGCCCAAGTCATTTGTCTGGGTGGTCTGTTGGTGATAGCATTCATGTTTTAGCAAACGTACAATCTAGCATTGATCTTGAGTATATTGAGATTAATTTACTCAATACTGATCTCATTAATGTAAATCCGGTACTGAGCATTATTCCGAATGGCTCAAATTTCAGCATTAATGAATACTATTCCATTAGCAATAGCAATATTGAGAGCGGGCAGTACTATTTAATGATTGAAGCTTCAAATGGAGATGACACCGAAAGGAAGTATGTAAATATTTCCCTGTCATCCATTCCTAAAAGAAGTTTAGCTTTGATCGCGTATTGCTATGAAACTGGCCTTCAAACACACATATACAAAGTTGACAGTCTCCTGCAATCGCAACAATTTAAAGAACTTAATGGTGATTTTGCAGGCGGTGCAGTAAATTCCGAAAACCAAAATATTTATAGCATTGGAAAATATACAGGCTCTTTTTTCACTATTGATGCTAATAGCGGGGCAATAAATAACGAAATACCAGCTATAATAAATCCACCATTCTCATATTTTAATTGCATTAGTTATCAGAATAAAGATTTGCTATTGGGGCTATACGAAGGCTATATCAATGGCTATTATGGAAATGGAAACCTAAAATTTTCATATTTGGTTAGCCTTTTTCGCCCAGAAAAACTTAAATACGACGGAACATATATTTTAGGCAGCTTCCAATATCACACTGGTGGAGCAGAGGCATTTGGTGTTATATATGAAATTTCGGGTATGGTAAAAGACATTATTTTCACTTCGTTTAATGTAGTAGATTTTTTCAGAGTAAGCGGCGAATTGGTTTTGGTATTTGCCAATAATGGAACTCAATCAGAGGTTTATACACTAAACACTAATACACTAATTTTCACACAAATTAGCAGTTTTAACAGCGGAAATATTTATAGCGCAACCGATTGTGGAAATAATACATTTGTGCTCTCGCACAACAATGGATTAGTTGTATATAATTATAATTCAAACACTTCGAGCGATTTTGATCTCGGAGCGAAAAATGGCATACTCACATTTGACGAAGTGGACGAAAGACTGTACCTTAGCAGCGGCAAAGAAATATATTCCTATACCTGGCCGGGAGCAGTAGAAAGTGGACCACTTGTAATGCCCGACAGCATAAGGGATATTCACATATTATACAATAGATAGATGGAAAGAAAACTCATTGTAACAGAAGACGGATCAAACAGTATTTTTGTACCTGAACTCAACGAACATTATCATTCTACACATGGAGCAGTACAAGAAAGCATGCATGTATTTATTGAAGCAGGGCTAAAGCCTATGTTGCAGAAAAAACAAAAGATAAATATCTTAGAAGTTGGACTTGGAACCGGCTTAAATGCTGCACTTAGTTTTCTTGAAACTGAGCTCAAAAAAGTTCAAATAAATTATATTGGAATTGAAGCATATCCACTAAGTCTATCAGAGGGATCTCAGCTAAATTTTCACGAAATAATAGGTGGTGATAAAATGCGCGAATGCATAATGAAAATTCATTCAAGCAATCGCAAATATCCGTTTTATTTGGGCGAAAATTTTATTTTAAATTATCTGGAAGCCAAACTAGAAGACATTCAATTCCCCAATGACAGTTTTGACCTTGTATATTTCGATGCATTTTCGCCGGGTGTTCAGCCTGAATTATGGACAAAAGAAGTTTTTCAAAAACTATATAATGCCATGCGATTTGAAGGCTGGCTTCTCACATACTCATCAAAAGGTGAAGTGCGTAGAACTATGGAAGAATGTGGTTTTGAAGTTGACAAGCTACCTGGAGTTGGCGGAAAAAGAGAAATGAGCAGAGCGTTCAAAAAGATTGCTGATTTTCACCATCATGAGCATTAAATCTTCAAAAAAACACAATTTCCCATTCACAATTCGCGTGTATGGTCTTCTCCTCCACGAGGGAAAAATCCTAGTTGCCGAAGAAAAGTGGTTCGACACAAGAATGATTAAACTTCCCGGTGGTGGTTTGGAATTTGGCGAGTCTCCTGAAGAGTGCTTGAGAAGAGAGTTTATGGAAGAGTGCAGTATCACTCTAACTGATACTGAATTGCATTATATTCCGAAAAAATTCATTCCTGCGAGATTTTATGAAAATGTACAGGTTGTTCCTCTTTATTACAGGGTTTCAAGCATAGAAATTGCGAAAATAAAAACAGAATCAGAATTTTCATTAGAAAGCAACATGAAAAACGGAGATGTCAATCTTTTCTGGGTTGACATCAATACCATTCATGAAAACTTCTTCAGTTTTCCCGGGGACCGGGAGATGTGGGAGAACTACACAACGAAGTCTTTATTGTCAGACTGAAATGATTCATTATCAAGGCATACGAAAATATATCAGCAATTGGGCTGATATATTTAAACATTTGATTCTTAAAACACTTGTAATTATCATTCTCACGGAATAATTTCTGATTTTCGTTAGAATGATTGAAAATATGGTAGAATTCAGAATAAATGAGCTATCTCATTATATCGTCATAATTTCCTTTTCCTTTTCACCAACAATTTTATCGATTTCCTCAATTTTTTTATCGGTAATATTCTGAATTTCCTTTTCAAGATTCTTCACTTCGTCTTCAGGTGTTCCGCCTTTCTGAAGAGCTTTCGACTCATCAAGTGATGCTCTACGCACATTTCGCACGGCAATTTTAGCATTTTCACCCTCAACTTTCACTTTCTTTACCAGATCCTTACGTCTTTCCTCAGTAAGAGGTGGAATACTAATGCGAATAATTTCTCCATTATTTACAGGAGTAAAGCCAAGGTTTGCAGACAAAATTTCTTTCTCAATCAATCCAAGTACACTTCTATCCCATGGTTGAATTACAATGGTTTTAGCATCTGGAATATTCACGTTGGCGGTTTGCGCAAGAGGCGTAGAAACACCATAGTAATCGATTTTAATACCGTCAAAGATATTCGGGCTGGCTTTACCCGCGCGTATTTTTACCAACTCTCTTTCTAGGTGAGTAATTGGAGCTGCCATATTCTCTCTGGTCATTTCCAATAATAAATCGGAGTCTTCTGTCATGATTCAATGTTTTGGTTGCTTATAATATTATTAGTGTCTGCTTCCCCCTCTTTTTCTGTTTTCAGACGCTGATATTCTTTTTCCACCCATTTCTCATTCCATTTGAACACAATGAAAAAATGAAATGCTAGGCCAACACCCCACCCAATAGTTGGAAATAAAGCCCATGGAAAAGTAACTTCGAAGACATAGTACATCATTAGCCAAATAAGCCAAATGAGTATATTGCCCATTATGAAAATCATGAAATGGGTTTTAAAAGCCACCCTTGCTTTGGCAGCCTTCATCAGTTCTTTGTCATTAGGTTCTGTATTCATACTTAATCAGTTCACAATAGTTCCTATATTATTTCCTTCAAGCAATGCCTTAAGATTGCCAGACACATTCATGTCAAATACCACAATGGGCATTTTATTTTCCTTACACAAAGTAAAAGCCGTCATGTCCATGACTTTCAACTCTTTATCCAGTGCCTCATCATAAGAAAGCGAGTCGAATTTCTTTGCATTTGAATTCTTTTCAGGGTCCGCATCATAAATTCCATCCACCCGAGTTCCTTTTAGTAAAAGATCTGCTTTAACTTCAACCGCACGAAGAGCTGCGGCACTATCGGTTGTAAAAAACGGATTACCAGTTCCACCGGCAATTATCACAACTTGCCCTTTCTCCAATTTTCCAATTGCAGCAGAGCTACTCATTTTTTTACAAAGGGGAATAATTTCCAAACCTGAAAGGACAGTGGCTTTAATTCCTTTTTGAATAAGCGCATCTTGCAAAGCCAGGCTATTGATTACAGTAGCCATCATACCCATATAATCTCCCTGAACACGACTTACTCCTTTTTCTGTTCCACTAAGACCTCTGAAAATGTTTCCGCCCCCCAATACTACAGCAACCTGAACACTTTCGGAATGTATACTTTTAATTTCATCGGCAAAATAATGAAGAATACTACCATCTACACCATAATCTTGTTTCCCTGCTAGAGATTCTCCACTCAATTTCAATAAAATCCTTTTGTATTTCATAATCTCCATGGTCTGTTAGTATTCCGCTTTTTTCTGCAATTTGCCATTTTCATCGTAGAATTCCCACGTTCCAGACTTTTGTCCTTTAGTGAAGAATCCACGATATCTCAATTGTGCGTTTTCATAATACACTTTTCGAAAACCATCTGCTTCACCATCTTTAAACTCTCCTTCGCTCCAGATATTTCCGTTTTTATACCAAACTCGCCAAATTCCGTGCGCTTGATTATTTTTAAACTCCCCATAGCGCTGAAGGTCTCCATTAGGGTAAAAAACTTCCTCCCGTACCTTTTCGTGAGCATCATTGTCGGTATAATAAACCACTAGCTTTTCCTTGCCATCAGGGTAGGTTTCCTCAACAACCTTTACCGTACCCGGCCCACAAGAAATAAATGCTGGCAGTAGAAGAAAAATAAATAATAATTTCTTCATTATTCCTTATAATTTTCATTTAAGATTTCAAGAACATCTTTGGTAATATCAAACTGATCTGATGCATATAAAATTCCTGCACCTTTAGTATATCCCAAAACAAAATCGTAAGGGAAGTCATCAGGATTATGATCAATCACAGAAGTAATACTATCAATAACCTGCATATTCATTTGATTTTGCATTACTGCAACTTGATTTAGATACTGATCACGAAGATTGTATAATTGCTCCTGTTCAGCTTGCAATGCTGCTTCCTGTTGTTTGGCCTGATCAACTGTTTGAATGGTTCCATTCTGAAGATTCTGCTGATATGCCATTACACGAGCCTGAAATGTTTGTTCTCTTCCCGTAATATCTTTATCAAGGCTATCGTTCAAGCGCTGAAGTTGAGCCATCATAGTATCAACAAGAACATAATTATTCATCAGGCTATCCGAATTAACATAAGCAATATTAATAGATGACCCGTCTCCACGTACATTATTTGAGCCGGATCCTGATGGGTTCATTTTCAAGAAAAAAAGCACAAACAAAGCCACAATCGCAGCTGCTGACGCAATATTATAAATTAATTGTCCTTTAATTTTCTTTCCAGTGTTTTCGTTCATTTCATTCATTATTTATGGGTTTTTCGATTCACACATTTAGTTTCCGATTTCGGACATAAATTTAATTCTCATCAGACGAATTTCTTCTTCAGAATATTCATTTTCTCCTAATTCCAAAAGGGCAGCCTGAATAGAATCGGTTTCTGCCGAATGAAAATAGTCGAATATCTCTTCCTGATGATACAAATCTACAAATTCATTGATATAATATTGCAAGTCGATGCGGGTTCCACTCGACACAATGCGTTCAACTTCATCGAGTAGTTCGCTGAATTTCAAGTTTTTAGCCTTTGCAATATCTTCCAATGGAATTTTACGGTCAATGGTTTGAATGATGTAAACCTTAAGTCCTGATTTATTTACGGCAGATTTAACCACCATATCCATTGGTCGCATGATATCATTTTCCTCAACATATTCGGAAATAAGCTTTATGAAGGGTTTGCCATATTTCTTAGCTTTCCCTGTACCTACGCCGGTAATATTGGTCAATTCTTCCTCCGTTATCGGGTATTGGATGGCCATATCTTCCAAAGAAGGATCTTGAAAAATCACAAATGGCGGAAGATTTTCCTTTTTTGCCAATTGTTTTCTCAAATCTTTAAGCATGCTGAACAGCGTCTTATCTGTGCCACTTCCTCCCTGTCCACCAGAGGCTACACCGGAGTCATCTTTTTCCTCTTCGATGTTTCTGTCTTTTGTTAATTTCATTTCTGTGGGATTATTTAAGAAATCACTCCCTTTTTCTGTTAGTTTTAATACTCCATAATTTTCAATTTCCTTCGCAATCATATTCAATATCAGAATTTGTCTGATAACCGAATTCCAAAAACGAATATTTTTAGAAGATCCTTTACCAAAACATTCTAACGAAGATGCTCTGAGCTGCTTCATTGAAGGAGATGAGCTGCCCATAATTATATCTACAACTTGCTTGGATTTAAACTGTTCCTGTGTTTCTTTTATTGTTTTCAAAATCAGTGTTACTTCCTCTGTGGCATCGAATTTATCTTTAGGATACAAGCAGTTGTCGCAAGACTCGCAATTTTTATCGGGATAAACTTCTCCAAAATAATGTAGAAGTTGAGTGCGTCTACAAACTGAACTTTCTGCAAAGGAGATGGTCTCAAATAGTAGATGTTGAGCTATTTCCTGCTCGGCAACCCCTTTATCTTTGGCAAATTTCTCAAATTTCTGCAGATCTTCAAGGCTATAATATGCAATACATAATCCTTCCCCCCCATCACGCCCAGAACGCCCAGTTTCCTGATAATAGCTTTCCAAACTTTTTGGCATATCGTAATGCAATACAAAGCGAATATCAGGCTTATCAATTCCCATTCCAAATGCAATAGTGGCAACCATAACATCCACTTCTTCCATTAGAAACATATCCTGATTACGACGTCGAACGGCCGCTTCTAACCCTGCATGATAAGGCAATGCACTCACCCCGTTTACCTGAAGAAATTCTGCCAATTCTTCTGTTTTTTTTCGACTAAGACAGTAAATAATGCCAGATTTACCGCTGTTATTTTTTACAAACTTCAGTAAATCCTTATTAACATCTTTATATTTAGGTCGAATTTCGTAATATAGATTTGGTCGATTGAAAGAAGAAATATAAATATCTGGATCCTCCATTTTCAAAGTCTTCAGAATATCCTGCTGAACCTTTGGCGTAGCCGTTGCTGTTAATGCAATAAGAGGAACATCTTTGCCAATTGCTTCCACAATGGGGCGAATTCGACGATACTCTGGACGAAAATCGTGTCCCCATTCCGAGATACAATGTGCCTCATCAATGGCGTAAAATGAGATATTAATACTCTTGAGAAACTCAATATTATCTTCCTTGGTTAAAGATTCTGGAGCCACATAAAGAAGCTTTGTTTTACCACTGCTCAAATCCTCATGCACTTTCTGCATTTCTGCTTTTGATAATGAAGAATTCATTACATGGGCAATATCATTGTCGGTTCCTTGGTTGCGAATATTATCCACCTGATTTTTCATCAGGGCAATAAGCGGACTAATAATAATTGCTGTTCCCTCCTGAATCAACGCCGGTAGTTGATAACAAAGAGATTTACCTCCACCGGTAGGCATAATAACAAAAGTATCTTTCCCTGAAAGAATACTCTCAATAATTTTTTCTTGGTTGTCCTTGAAGCGTTCAAACCCGAACAATTTCTTCAAATTCTGCTTCAAATCACCTGCCTGTTTTACTTTCATAGCTCGCTGCTCGTCAGCCTTTATTTTTAAAGTGTGCAAATATAATGGTTAAAGGTAAAAAGAATTATTATTTTTTCACTGTTTTTTAAAAAAAATTAGTTTTTTTATTCTCTAACACAAATCCTTGTAAATTTGTATATTAAAATCCCAGAGAATATGTCGCTGAAAGAAGACTTCAATTCCTACCGTGAAAAAATGAATACACGCATTTTGGAATCCAACAATAAAGTTATTAAAAGACTCTATTCTGTTGACACATTGGCATACATGGATGGGGCGCTGGATGCCAAGAGTAAAGAAATGCTCGGGCTTGTGGCTTCTATGGTTCTTCGTTGCGATGATTGCATCAAATATCATATTGAAAAATGCCACGAACTGGGATGCACTGAAGCCGAAATATTTGAAGTATTTGGTATCGCCAATTTGGTGGGTGGCAGCATTGTAATACCTCACACAAGGCGAGCTGTAGAGTTTTGGGATGAACTTAATGCGAATGAATAACCTGATTTTCGGTCTCTTTTTACTATTGCTATTGCGCGGATGGGGTTCCCCAGTCGCAGCGCAAAGCACACGTGTATTGGGCACCATAACCGACTCAATTACAGGAGCCCCTTTACCCCTTGTTAGCATTGCTCTGAAAGGAACCAGCACAGGCACCAGCACAGATTTTGAAGGCTCATTTAGTCTAGAAAGCAACGAAAATGCAGACACTTTACTCATTAGCAGCATTGGATATTATAACCAAACCATTGCAATAAAAAAAGGACAGTTTCAGGAAGTTTTTATTGAGCTTGTTCCAAAAAACATAACATTAAACGAAGTAATTATACTTCCGGGCGAAAACCCTGCAGAAATATTGTTAAAAAAAGTTCTGGCAAAAAAAGATGAACATAATCCTGATAAAGAGGATTTCTACGACGTAGACGTATACAATAAAGTTCAGATCGATGCAAATAATATTGAAGACATGCTAGACGGCCGTTCTATGCGTAAGTTTCAATGGATTTCTGAATATATCGACACTTCAATTGTGAATGGCAAAGTGTACTTACCCATTTTCTTTACAGAAAGCGTGAGTAAACTCTATTATCGCGGTAGCCCAAAATCGAAACGTGAATTTATTGAAGCTGCAAGAATTTCCGGCGTTGAAAACGAATCAGTAGCTCAGTATTTGGGCAATATGTACCAAAATGTGAACTTCTACGATAACCTCATCACTCTTTTTGATAAGAATTTTGTTAGCCCTATTGCAGGTTTTGGACTTGCTTACTACAAATATTATTTGGTAGATAGCAGTTATATCGACAGCGACTGGTGCTACAAAGTCATGTTTAGGCCTCGTAGAAAACAAGAGCTCACTTTTTCCGGCGAAATGTGGATTAATGACAGCAGCTTTGCAATAAAGCAATATGAAATGCGGATTGTGCCAGACGCAAATGTCAATTTTATCAACGACATGATAATTGAACAGCATTTCACCCGAGGTGATAGTGGCAGATGGATGCTTTCTAAAGAAAAACTGCTTGCAGATTTCAATGTATTTCAGAAAAACCAGAAAGGAACCCTTGGCTTCTATGGGCACAAAACCACTTCGTATGAAAATTATGTATTCAATAATCCTCAATCAAGTGGCTTTTATAGTCACCCTGAGCGAGTAGTTGTGGCTGATGATGCATACGAGAAACCTGAGTCTTACTGGGAAAATGTACGTCACGATACTTTAAGTAGTGAGGAGCAGGATATTTACACCATGGTTGATAGCGTTACACAAATGCCCGTTTTCAGAACCTGGCAAGACCTTGTTTTCTTGTTTACAACCGGATATTATATCTGGGGGAATTTTGAAATTGGGCCCTACGCATCAATGGTTAGCTTTAATGATATTGAAGGAACCCGATTTCGTTTTGGAGGAAGAACCTCAAACAAATTCAGTAAGAAAATTATGCCTTCAGCGTATATCGCTTATGGAACCAAAGACGAGACATTCAAATATGGCAGTGGATTCACCTGGATGGTGGATAAAAAACCGAGAAGGGTTTTTGATATCAATTATAAGCACGATATGGAGCAATTGGGAATGAGTTCAAACGGATTTCGTGAAGATTATATTCTAGCCAGTTTATTGTCAAGAAATGCAACCAATAAGTTAACCCTTGTGGATGAGCTTAAGCTGAATTACTCACATGAATGGTTTTCAGGGTTTTCCAATTCCATTCGATTTATGAAAAAAGACATCTTTCCCATTGGCGATACTGTATTTAATTTTGGCGAGAACGGAAATAATTTACAACGTAATCAGGTTAGAACCAGTGAAATATCGATTGGAATGCGATTTGCCTACAAAGAAAAATATGTGTACGGCGAATTTGACAGAAGTAGCCTTGGTACAACCTATCCTATTTTACAGACCAGTTATAGCTTGGGAATTAAAGACCTCTGGGGGGCTGATTTTAGTTATCAAAGACTAAACGTCAATATAGAAGATTGGTTTAATGTAGGCGCCTTAGGATGGTCGAAATACGTAATAGATGCAGGGAAAATATGGGAAACTCTTCCATATCCATTCTTAAAACTACATGAAGGCAATGAAACCTATTTCTTAGATGCAGCTTCTTTCAATACCATGAATTATTTCGAGTTTGTAAGCGATGAATGGGTAAGTTTGTATTATACACATCGTTTCGACGGGCTCTTTCTAAATCGGATACCGTTATTGAAGAAACTAAAATGGAGAGAAGTTATTTGGGGCAAAGGCCTGATCGGTAGACTTAGCGATAAAAACAAAGACTATAGCCAGTTTCCAGAAGGAATGTACACATTGAATAAACCCTATTTTGAAGCAGGAGCAGGTATTGACAATATTTTTAAAATTCTGAGAGTTGATGCAGTGTGGCGTTTATCTTATCTGGATCATCCTGATATTGCAAAGTTTCATATTATGTTTGGATTGGAAGTGTATTTTTGATGCATTCGCAAATCACAAGGGGAAATAAAAAAAGCCGCAATTAAGCGGCTTTGTTGTCCTGCTAGGGGTCGAACCTAGACTCTTCTGAACCAGAATCAGACATGTTGCCAGTTACACCACAGGACATGATTTGAGACTGCAAAATTATAAAAATATTAGGAAGAACAAAATATCTTTTTACTTTTTTTATGCTCTCGATACAACGCGCTATCTAACTGTTAGATATGGACTAATTTTTTCGTAAACTTCATCGTTTACCAATAGCGAATTTTTGATGTCGCTCAGCACTTCAAACCGCCCATGCTGATTCCTGTAATTGATTAAACTCAATGCAATATTATAGCTGATATACGGGTGGGCGCTCAATTCATTAAGATCGGCTTCATTAACCCGAATTTTCCGAATGGCATACGGATTTACATATAGCTGAGAAGATAGTTCATTAAAATTACTCGAATCAACACCATTGACCTCAAGTATTTGTTCAATATTGATAAATCCACCAAGTTTCTCACGGTAACGTACAATTCGAGTGGCAAAAACAGGTCCGATTCCTTTTACTTTTTGCAAAGCAGCTGTATCGGCAGTATTTATTTCAATATTTACTGTCTCTTTTTCAATTTCAGGCTGTGTTCGTTCAGTTTTCACATATTTATCAGGAAGCAAAATAAACGGTTCGAGTATGCTAAATTCCACATCGCTAATGACATACATTTTTTTGAAATCTTCTTTGGATCGAAACTGCCCACCCTTACTTCTAAATTTAAGAATTGATCGCACCTGCCCTTCATTCAATCCCATTTCGAGCCATTGCTCCCGTGAAAGTTCATTGGGATCAAAATCGAATGGCTTTAGTTTAGACTGTGTGGAAGATTTCGATGGATTGTCTAGGCTAAGATAATATTGCTGCCTGAGCGAATCACTTTCTGCCACTGCCTGTTCCCACGACATAATTTCTTTTTGAAATTCAGAAGAATCGTACAAATTGTTTTTTGAAGCGTGACCATCAAAAGCAAATAAGAAAATCAGGTATAATGACACCAATACTAATAGCAGCCACAAACCGTAGCGCTCTGTTTTGGAGAGGTTTAAAAATCTTTTTAATAGTGCCATTGCAAGGCAATGTTACGGAATTCTTAGCACCCTGCCAAAAAATTCGTTCTCAAAACCTTTATTGGTTCTTATAATGATGTGATAAGCAAATACTTCCGTGGCAGTTTCATCATATTTACGACCATTCACATCTCCATTCCAGGGGTGATTAATGTCGCGACTAAGATAAATCAACTGACCTCTACGGCTATAAATACGCATTTCGAAATAATCGATGGTAATGCCAGTTCCTACAGGAGCGAAATAATCGTTATGTCCATCGCCATTTGGAGAAAAGGCATTGGGAATAAACAACATTACATTTTCATTCAGGTTTTGCCCTTCGTAAATGGTATCATCTTCATTGTCGGGACAAACTGGTGCAGCGTGTGCAGCTGCGGCAAAAAAGATTATTGCAATAGCAAAAAACAGCTTATTCATTTCAGTATCATTTTACAGAAGACAAAATTACATCGAATTTGTTGCATGTGAATGTGTTTTTCGCCCGAACGCTGCATATTTTGGACGAAGTGCGAAAATTTTTGATATACAGATAGAGAAATATTGAATTGCTTTAACATGAGTTTGAATAATTCATTTCGCAACAAAAAAAGAATTGATTCTCCGCAATTTTGCCACTAAACAAGTTTTTGTTTTATGAGCCACGTCCCGATGGCTATCGGGAAACACATGTTTACACGAATAGTTTTTTCTCAATTAATTACATCGAATGATAACGCCAAGGCGTTATTCACGAATCAGACAAGCAATTGCGTGTTGCTGCACTCGTGGCAAAAAACGACCTATTAATGTCTTATTAGCTTAGGTGCTATAAAAAAGGAGCATAAAAGGAATTTGTATCTTTGAAATGCAAGACCTAAACATTTCCCTCAAACAGCATGATGACTCCTCAAATAGAAAAGTTAAAAAGCACAAAACTAATTGGTATTCGGACAAGCATGTCTTTTACTGACAACAAAACCGTTGAGCTATGGAAAGCATTTGCGCCCCGGATTAAAGAAATCGCTAGCGCTGCCAATCCTTTACTGTATTCCGTAGAAATATATCCTACAACGGAATTTTATACGAAATTCGACCCTGCGAAAACATTTGAAAAATGGGCTGCAATAGAAGTTCATGATTTTGATAATATTCCTAAAGGCATGGAAAAGCTTATCATTCCTGAAGGTTTATATGCAATTTTCCATTATAAAGGAATGGCCTCCAATGCCGAAGAACTGTTCAGATACATTTATAGCAAATGGCTTCCAAACTCAGAATATGAAATGGACAACAGACCCTTCTTAGCCGTTATGGGCGAAAAATACAAAGGCGAAGACCCCGAATCAGAAGAAAATTTTCTGGTGGCAGTGAGAAAAAAAGTGCAACCATAGTTGATCTCGCCTTTCAATCTCTGATCTAACTGAAAAAAGGAATTTGTATCTTTGAATTGCGTTTACAATTCCTTACTAAACATATATCCCGAAAAATGAAAGCATTTTTGATCATTATTTCTCTTTTGTTTGCATTCTTGAACTCTTTTGGACAAAACCAAAATGTGTCAAACGGAAATATTTTTGATGGAGAACCATATCTTTCAATAAACCCATCAAATCCACAACATATGGTTGTAGCCTGGATGGGCTATTTGCCATTCACCAATGTATTTATTAAAACAAAAGTTAGTTTTGATGCTGGACAATCATGGAGCACAGTAAACAATATACCACATACTAACCTAGCTAATGGTTCAGCGGACCCCTCCATAGAATTTGACAATTTAGGGAACGTATTCATAGCATATATTGATTATAGTAGTAGTATTGATTCAGGAGCTGTTTATGTTGTAAAATCTACTGATGGCGGTCTAAATTGGGGGACACCCGTTGAAATTATTAATGCCCATTCTGATATAGGAAAATATCCAATAGATAGACCTTGGATAAGTATAGACCGTTCAGGTGGTGTGAATAACGGGAATATCTACATCACAACTATGCCTCCAAATGTATTTGGACCTTTATTACCGCCTTATCACCCATATTTCATGGTTTCCACAAATAGCGGGAGTTCTTTTAGTCCTTGGCAATATTTAGACACAACAAACTGGTTATCAGGCAATTTAATCCCACAACCTATGCCAACCAATTGTGTTACATCAAATGGAACGTTCCATGCTATTTATCCAAGCTACCTTGTTTCGCAAAGTCTCTATGCACGATATATTATTGCTTCTACTTCTGATGCAGGAAATAGCTTTACCTATCACACTGTACTGAATTCATCTTCCGGGATTTCAGATTCATTAGCAAAGAAAGGGTATTTACTTAGGTCAAATCCTGCTGATGCAAATCATTTGGCCTTTTTCTATTTGGATCTTACTTATGGAGATCTTGATGTCTTCATGAAAGAAAGTTTTGATGAAGGGGTGAATTGGACAAATGCAACGAGAATTAATGATGATCCAATTGCCAATAATCGTATGCAGGATTTGCTTTGGGCAGATTTTGATGCCGATGGCGACCTCGTTGTTTCATGGAGAGACCGGCGAAACGGTACAGACTCAACATACACTACTTCTTCAGAAATATGGGGCGCATATAGAAGTAAAGACTCGACAAACTTTTCCTCGAATTTTCAAATATCAGATAATATTACTCCTTATGATACTATATTATCTTTTGCAGGAAATGATTTTATGTGCATCAAATTAATAGATGATACATTAAGTGCTGCTTGGGGTGACACCAGAAATGGGAAACTTAATATTTGGTTTCAACGAATGTCTGTGAATGGAACAATTCTTTCAATTAGCCAAATATCATCTGAAAATATTCCAGACATTAAAATATACCCTAATCCATCTGTTTCCAGTATTACGGTAGAAGGTGAAGGAATAATGAAAACAGTTTTGCTTAATCAAAATGGCAAAGTGGTATCAACACATCAAAACAATAGTGCGTCTGAAAACGTAATGATTGATTTAGGTCACTTATCTAGTGGAATATACTTCGTTCAAGTAACCTCATCCAATGGAATAATTACAAAAAAGTGTATTAAGCAGTAAATTGCGTTTGGGAATTAAGTACAAAAGCAAATCTCGAAATCACAGTTCCCCTTAAAAATGACACCGCCATAATGATTATCATTTTAAATGAATTGGGGAATTTGTATCTTTGAACACAAGAAGTCTTTACGTAGAAAATCAACCGGATAATATGCAGGATAATTCCATCCGCCTTAATAAATTTATTAGCGAAAGTGGCATCTGCTCTCGCCGTGAAGCCGATCGTTTTATTGAAAACGGGGTGGTGTTTATTAATGGGAAAAGAGCCACAGTGGGGATCCGGGTTAAAGCGGGTGATCGGGTAAGGGTAAATGGAATTGATTTGGAGCCCAGAAAAAGCGAAGACATCGTTTTTATTGCCTTGAATAAACCTCCCGGAATAACATCAACCACCGAAGAAACTGTACGCGATAATATTGTGCAATTTGTAAACCACAGCACTCGACTTTTTCCTATTGGTCGTTTGGATAAAGATTCGCAAGGTCTCATCTTTCTGACCAATAATGGAGATATTGTAAACAAGATTTTGCGGGCTGGAAACAAGCATGAAAAAGAGTATGTCGTTACGGTAAACAAGCCGTTAACTGAAGATATAATTACCAAAATGGCCAAAGGTGTTCCCATTTTAGGTCAAACCACAAAAAAATGCAAGGTGGTACAGGAGGGAGCGAATAGGTTCCGGATTGTTTTGATACAAGGGCTAAACAGGCAAATTCGCAGAATGTGTGAATATTTTGGCTATGAGGTCATAAAGCTTGAGCGGGTTCGCATCATGAATATTGATTTGAAAGGCTTGCCTCTTGGTGATTGGAGAGATTTATCCGAAAGCGAAATGATGGTTATTAATACCATGCTTGAAGATTCCATAGGAGAGGACAAGAAAAAGCCAAAAGAAAATCAGGCTGCTAAAAAGAAAAAGACTGTAATTCGTTCAAAAAGACCAGACTCAAATAAATCTTCGCCTACACATTCCTCTAGCTCCAGACGTAGCAAACCCGGTAAAAATAATGCTGGTGGTCGGAATGCGAAGGGAAAAGACTCGCGAAAGGGTGGAAAGAATAGTGGAAGAAGGAGGTAAGGCATCGCAGTTAAGACTTCAGTAGTCTTGAAGACTTCGGAAGGCTCAGGCAACGTTTTTCAATTTGCTTTCCCAAACATAATATTGTATTTTTGTATTAGATATAATAACATGAAGATACTTATTGAAATACAGGACAATAAAGCTGCCCAATTGCTGAAAATTCTAAAAGAATTGTCTTTTGTAAAAATTCAAAGCATTTCAGATGAAAAAACACAACTGAAAAAAGAGATTTTAGATGCTGTTGAAGAAATGAATGAGATTTATGAAGGCAAGAAAGAGGGACGTGATGCCGATGAGTTTTTAGATGAGTTATAAAGTATAAACCATATCGGTATTTGAAACACAAGCCAAGCGCTTGGTTAAGAAATATCCATCTTTGAAAGAAGAATTGATAACATTGATAAACGCACTAAAAGAAAACCCTAAACAAGGCGTTTCACTCAAACACAATTGTTACAAAATCAGATTGTCATTTCGCTCAAAAGGAACGGGAAAATCAGGTGGTGCAAGAATTATCACCCATGTTGTGTACAAGAAGACAAGTGTTTATCTTCTTAACATCTATGATAAGTCTCACAAAAACAGTATCACGGATAAAGAACTTAAGGAATTGATTAATGAATTACCAGAATAAAGGGTTGTTTACTTATCGCATAATCATAGATTTATGAAATACTTCCCTATTTTTTTAGTTGTTACTCTATTATTCAACTCATGCAGCACTTGGGATGGTTGTTATATCCAGTCATATTACGAGATAAAATTCATTGACAAAAATGGAGCTCCTATAGAAAATGTTCAACTGGAAGTTTTACATTCTAGATATAATAACACCAAAGCATATAATTGGCCTATATCTAATTATCAGACAGTTACACTCTCTTCTGACAGTTTCGGAATTCTTAGAATATATCACATTACAAAAAGAGGAATTGAATTTGGAGGATACAGAATTTGCGGTATAGGATTTGCTAAGCCAACAGAATTTTGCAAATTCAGATACAACGGAAAGGTGATATATAAAATTAAGTTTCTTGATTTGTATAATGAGTTTATGATGAGCACTGACTCGACAGCATATGATTCAAAAAAAACTGTGAGTATTCAATACAAATGGCCAAATGATTCTATTTCTGAAGAGAAATGTTTGCCTTATTATAAAACGATTCAGGTGTTAAGTATTCCCAATTAATTTATTGGCAAATTCAAGAACTTGACTGCACCGAGTCAATATTTTTCAAAATTATAAACAAAACTGGCTTTGCAGCAAAACTTCTGAAGTCTGAGATATGAAACGATATAATTAATAAAAAACAAATCAAAAATCAAGATTGATATTTAGCACAAGCAAATCTTCTCACTATGTGGACGGGACAATATTCACCACTAATGATTTAGCCACAATATATTTTCACAAAGCTCGTTCATCTGTCTAATCAAAATTAGTGAATGACAAAAATCTACATGACCGTTAAATTAAATTGAACCATGAAAAAAATAGTTTTTGTTATTATACTAATCGTCAGCTCTTTAACTTTATTCTCGCAATCAGAAGGCACTGCGAATGAAAAGCGAATGAAGTATGGATTTAATCTTGGGATAAACTACTCAAATGTACTTGAGAATGAAACGCTTCCAAGCAATGCATCTTTGTCAAATAACTTTGGATTTAGATTAGGAATTTTGGCAGATTATAAAATTTCTAATTTTTTATCAATCTCCCCGAAAGCAGAAATGTCTTTCAATAATAGTAAAGTCATTTTTAATAATATTGACGGTACGCAGACAGAATATGAAGTAATGCCAATTGATTTAGATTTTATGGCTCATTTTGTCTTCAAAAAAAACAATGAGAATGTAAGTCCATATTTCTTTTTTGGGCCTAATGTTAAAATCCCTGCTTCAAAAAAACCTGATAATACAAGCTCTTTCTCTACCAATTTTGATTTTGCTATTGACTTTGGAATAGGGTTAAATAAACAATTTACCTATTTCAATTTTTCTCCGGAACTAAGGTACTCTTATGGTTTATTAAATGTTAATCAACACCCTTCCATTCAGTCTCTGTATTTTCACAATATATCATTAGTGTTTAACTTTATTGAATAAAAGGAAGTAAGCTCGTTAAAACAATATACGCTTGCTAAAAAATCCTCAGACCATCGCCCCACGTGCTTTCAAAATCCATTTGGCCTGGAAGAGCAATAATTATGAAAACAAACACTCAATAGTCAAATCATGATCTACAATAGCAGTGCTGTATTTATTCTGTTTTACTCCATGTGTTGTAAGCATTGTTAAGAAAAGAGCTTTTCTTTTGGCTTTATCATCTCTAAACTCCTTCTTTTTTCTTTCGAGTTTTATTAAATAGTCGGAATCAATGGTATATTCATCATTAAAAAACTTCATTTCAATCAAATTCATCCAATTGTCAGCCCTATCAATGACAAGATCCACTTGTGCATTATTATTACTCCACGCATAGTTTTCAGATGCTATGCCTTCAATCTTGAGTGCTCTTTTTATTTCAGTAATGTGTTTTAAACATATTGTTTCAAATGAATAACCACACCATGTATTATACTCCTGCCTCTGGTATAATTTCTGCCAGCGATCTCCCTTAAACGATTTTATAAATTGCAAATAAAACAAACAGAATTCATCATAAATCCGATAAAGAATTTCTTTTGATTTTCCTCTGTAGGAGTTGTATTTTAATATAAATCCTGAAATCTCCAATTCTTTTAATGACTTTGAAAATCGCCCGCCAGAATCATTCTCACATTCTTGTAATAATTCATTACGCGTCATCCCCTTCTTTCTTCCTGCTGCCAATACGTCAATAATTTTTTTGTGAAACGATGATGTATTAAAAAGCGACTCAAAGACCTCATCGAACTCATCTTCAAGATATGCCCCAGGTTGAAAACACAGACGATCAATGACACTTGTTGCCGATTCTCCTCTTTGAATCTGTTCCAGATATTCAGCTACTCCACCAAGCGACATGTATATTTTCAATATCTCATAGTCCAGCATATGTATATCCTTTTGCTCTAAAAATTCTTTAACTTCCCTCAAAACAAAAGGCTTAAGATGTATCTTTCTTGTGATTCTTTTACTCAAACCTTTTGGGTTTTTTATGATTTTATTGACCATATAGGAAGCAGCCGATCCACACACAACAACAATAAGGTCTGTTCGAGCCGCACAGAAGTCATTCCAAAAGTTTTCAAATGCAGCTAAAAAGCCTGATTTCTTGGTTGCAATCCATGGAAATTCATCAATAAAAACTACTTTTTTATTTTGTTTCTCTGGTAACTGAATGATGTATTTTTTAAGCAGGGCAAAAGCATCTATCCAGTCTTTAGGCTTTTCATCTTTGAATTCCTTCGAGACTTCAATGAGTTTAGCCATGAAGTTCTTAATCTGAACCTTCATGCTTCCCTCACTATAGCCAGTCACACTATATATTATTTTCTTTTTATAAAACTCCCGAACTAAAAATGTTTTGCCAATTCTTCGTCTGCATATACAGCTATTAACTCCGACCTAGAACTATTTAAAGCATTGTCTAATACCTCTTTTTCAAAGACTCTTCCTATTATTCTACTCATGATATTTAATTATTACCGTTCCAAATATACTAATAAATTTATGTTTTGGAACACCTATAGTTGTTTTTTCTAACACTTATTCCTATATGCGTTCCAATTTATCCCAAAAATATGTGTTTTGGAACACTTACCCGTCGCTTGTGTTTTTCATATAAACTCTATACCATCGCCGCTCGCGCTTTCAAAATCCACCTCAAAAAGGAAAATAGAAAAATCGAATCTGGTTATTCACTTTTCGCTATGTCTTTTAGTGATTGTTTTCACAAAGAAGCATTTTCTCGTATCTAAGCGGTCAGACGCTCCCGATAAAAATCGGGACAGGTCAGCCCCGGTGCTAGTTCTCTCGGCTGACGCAGAGAGGTCTGACCCAAGAGCAATTCAGCACCAGCGAGCATAGCGAGCGAGGTGCATACACGATCTGTGGCTCAGAATGATGGCGTAGCCGTCATGAAGAGTATCGGTTTTAATTTTACAAGCAAATCTGTGAAATCTGAATAATCTGTGTTCTCTCAAATCTGCAGATAAAAAATCAGCGATCATCACCCAGTCTGCGTTCTTCTGCGTTCTATTACATTTTACTGCATCGCACCACGTGCTTTCAAAATCCACTTGGCTTCATCCAGCGGGCTGATGCCTCGGTATTCTCGCATCACGCCTTCTTCGTCGGTGCAGGGGCAATATTCGAGAAATGAGGTAGAAATAGATGCACGTCCACCACTACGAGAACTGAGTTTTACGGCATAATCCTGCGAAGTGGCCAATGGAAGTCTTCCTTTCAAGATAAATCTTCCTTCTTGAATCATGGGGCTTTCGAATGTGCCGCGCATTTTAATAATATCTGAACTCACCGCACCCAGCAAATCCTCATCGGCTTTAATCACAAACGATAAAATGGGCTCCAGTAAAGTGGTTCCGCCATTCTGCAAACCATTCATTATGCCCATGGGTGTAGCAATCTTAAAATCTCCGGGATGTGAATGCACCTCGTGGTCTTCGCCTTCTATAAGTCTAATATTCAAATCGGTCACTTCCCAGCCTTTAATGCCTTGCTTCAGTGATTTTTCTATGGTTTCCTCCACTTCGTTCTGGTATTTTCGAGCAACATCGTCCACAGAAATTAGACTTTCGTAATGTACTCCGCTGCCTCTTTCTGCAGGCTCAATTTCGAATTTCAGAATCGCCCAGCAAGGTTTAGGCATCCAATAACGCACAAAACCAGTGGTCTTTTTCGAAGGGGTTTCCTTATAAATCACAGTTGGATTTTCAAAATGAGCTTTGATATTAAAGCGATCTTCAATCATTCGCTCCATCACTTCCATTTGAATCCAGCCACATATTTTTACATGCAATTCCTGCTCTTCGCGATCCCAATCAAGCTCCAAAGAAGGATCTTCTTCATTCAGCTTTTGCATGGCTGCGGCCAATTGAGTATAATCTTTATCATCATCAGCTTTGACTTGTACACTGAGCAATGCTGTATGTAAAGCTTGAACCTCAGGAACTTCGAAATCTCCTGAGCCCAAAATATCTTCTACCTGCGCTTCGCCAAGAGCATATAAAACACCAATTTCTCCAGCATTCAATTCATTAATATCTTCGAATTTTGTGCCTGCAATTCGCCTAATCTGAACCGGTTTTTCTTCTTTTTGGGTTCTTTTGTTGAAAACCGGCTGTCTGTTTTCTGTTTTTCCGGAAAAAACCCTTACAAAGGCCATTTTACCAAGGTTTTTATCCTGATCTAAAGCAAAAACCCGTGCAGAAAATTCATGTATATCTGAAACTGTTGGTACAGGAAAATATTTTGCGCAAAATTCAAGTACTTCCTCTATTCCCAGAGCCATTTTTGCTGATGAATACAAGACCGGTAAAATTCGTGCTGCCGAAACATCGGTTTTCATCTGCTGATCGAGTATATCAAACTTGGGTATATTGCCTTCCAGATAAGATTCCATCAAATCATCATTTTGACTAACAATCTGTTCTACAATGTCTTCAGACATCAAATCAGAAGACCATCTCGTTTCAATTTGGCAATCAGAGCTGCCTTCATTATGCAAATTCTGTAAAAGCAATGGGTCGATATTCCATTCTCTCTTCATTTCTGCAATGAGTGATTCGGCATCGCTGCTCTCTCGATCGATTTTATTCAATAAAAGCAATACGGGTATTTCTCTTTTCTGCAAAGCATTCCACAGCGTTTCGGTATGTGCCTGCAATGAATCGGCTGCAGAAATAATCAGAATGGCTGCATCTACTACCTGCAGAATTCGTTGTACATCTGCAGAGAAATCTACGTGCCCGGGTGTATCAACAATATTGAGTTTAATTTCGCCATACTGAACACTGAAAACGGATGATCGAACAGATATTCCTCGGTCTTTTTCAACCTGAAGCGAATCGCTGAATGTATTTCCATGATCAACCGAGCCGGATTCTTTAATTTCTCCGGAATAAAAAAGTATCTGCTCGCAAAAAGAAGTTTTCCCGGCATCGACATGAGCGAGTACCGCAATATTTCTGATTTCGGAATTCAAAACAAGTATGTTATTTTTCGGAATATATGGTCTTCAAAACCACTTCGCCAACCATTTTCAGGGTTTGCTTATCAATCTTATCCATATTATCCTCAAGCGTGTGCCAATAAGTAAAGAATCCCGTACCTGATGTATTATCCTGATGAATAATATCTATTGTTGGAATATTGGCATATTTGTTCACATAATAATGGTCGTCCATTATGGGGTTGCTTTCTTCGAAAATAAAGCGATCGCCATAACCAAGTTCTTTGGCATGATTCCACACTTTACGAACAATAGATGGAGCAAATTGTTGTGAAAACCCTTCCATTCGGAAAACTGCATTTTCGGCGCCTACCATATCGAGTAAAATCCCATAATTTGCATTATAGCCTGGCTTATGCATGTTTTTCGACCAATATTGAGAGCCCAACCCCCAAGTATCTTCTTTCCCACTATTTTGTCCATCGTGGGGCTCGCCGTAATCTTCCATATCCCAAAAAACGATATCGATTCCAATTTTTGGTGGTGATTGTACCAAAAGACGTGCAATTTCAAGCAGAATACCTACGCCAGATGCGCCGTCGTTTGCTCCCGGAATTGGAGTGCGGTGATTTGCAGGATCTGGATCCCAATCTGCATATGGACGAGAATCCCAATGCGACGAGAGCATTACTCTCTTTGTGTTTGAGGGATCAAAACTACCAATGATGTTTTTTCCGTTAAAAATAGTACCATCGTATGTTCTTACCGTAGCTTCCTGAACAGTAACTTCAAGTCCGTGACGCTCAAGTTCTGAAATCAGATATTCTGCACAATTTTCATGGGCTGTTGAGCCCGGAACCCGCGGTCCAAAATCAACCTGTGCTGCCACATAAGCATACGCACTGTCTGCGTTAAATTGCGGAATATTAATGTTTTGCACCTGATTGGTATCAGGATTATTAGTGTTATTGTCGTTATCTTTATTTCCTCCGCAGGATGCAAGAAATAATGCAGCAAGGGCAAAAATCAGTATTCTATTCATTTTTTTCATTTCTAAATTAAAATTCCCAAGTTGTTCCGTCTTTGGTATCTTTAATTGTAACTCCCTTCGCACCAAGCTCATCGCGAATATAATCACTCATGGAATAATTCTTTTCTTCTTTGAGTTTGCGACGAACATCAAGCAGAAGTTCCATAATATCATCTGTTTTGGATTCACCGGCACTCTCATCTTCACCTAAATTTAATCCAAGTATATCAACGATGAAGTCCTGTCGAATATTTTGCAAAGCCAATTTCTGTTCTTCCGACATTGTTGCTTTTCCATCGGCAACTGCATTGATAAATTTCACTGCATCGAATAAATGAGCAATCAATATTGGCGTATTGAAATCGTCATTCATAGCGGTATAGCAAGAATTTCGCAGTGCTGCAACATCGAATTCGCCATCGTTGGTTGTTTTGATATCATCAAGTCTTCCAAAAGCTTTAACCATTCGCTCGTTTGCTTTTCCGGCAGACTGCAGTGCCTGGTTTGAAAAATCGACTGTGCCACGATAATGTGCCTGCAGGATAAAAAAGCGGATGGTCATTGGAGAATAGGCTTGCTCAAGCATTTTATGTTTTCCGGAGAAAAATTCCTCGAGAGTTATAAAATTACCCAGCGATTTTCCCATTTTTTGTCCGTTGATGGTAATCATATTATTATGCATCCAGTATTTAACCGGCATTCTGCCATTGGCTGCTACTGATTGCGCAATTTCTGACTCATGATGTGGGAAAAGTAGATCCATTCCACCACCGTGAATATCGAAAGTTTCACCAAGATATTTTGCGCCCATTGCCGAGCATTCGAGATGCCAGCCTGGGAAACCATCACTCCACTTCGATTTCCAACGCATAATATGTTCGGGAGCAGCTTTTTTCCAGAGGGCAAAATCGTATGACTTACGCTTTTCCGACTGTCCGTCTAATTCTCGGGTATTGGCTTGCATTTCTTCAATATTGCGACCGGATAGAAGTCCATACGGGTGTTTTTCGTTGTACTTTTCAACATCGAAATATACAGAACCTTCTGATTCATAGGCATATCCATTATCAACAATCTTGTCTATAATTTCCATCTGCTCAATGATGTGTCCTGAGGCATGGGGTTCAATAGAAGGAGGAAGCACATTGAGTGCATTCATAAAAGAATGGTAGCGATTGGTGTAGTATTGCACTATTTCCATAGGCTCGAGTTGCTCGAGACGTGCTTTTTTGCCAATCTTGTCTTCGCCCTCATCGGCATCATTTTCAAGGTGCCCCACATCGGTAATATTGCGAACATAACGAACTTTAAATCCGATATGCTGCAGATATCTAAAAACAATGTCGAAGGTAATTCCCGGGCGAGCATGACCCAAATGAGGATCGCCATAAACTGTTGGACCGCACACATACATTCCTACATAACCTTCTGTTAAAGGCACAAAATCTTCTTTTTTGCGGCTTAATGAGTTGAAAAGCTTCAGTTTATTTTCCATAGCACTAAATCTATGACAAAGGTATTAATTTTCATCGGAATTATTTAGACATCAAGGCCTATAACTCAAGATGTCAAATTAAAACATTCAGAAAAAGGCGATATAATAGAAAATTATGTACATTTGTTTATTAATCAATATATTAGAAATACCACATATTTGATACACAATGGATCGGTATCTTAACAAAACAAATTGCCACGATTGTGCTGAAAAAGACTCCTGCTTTTTCATGCAAACTGAAAAGGAGCTTGAGTTTCACAAAAAAATCAAGAAACATATTACATTTAAAAAAGGCGAAACCATTGTAAAAGAAGGCACTCAGGTAGGAGATATTTTGTACATAATTGATGGATTGGTAAAAGTATATATTGAAGGCTCTGATAAGAACATAATCATTAAGATTCTAAAAGCAAATGAATTTATTGGATTCACTTCACTTTTTGGAGACAATACCTATTATTTTTCTGCAGCATCACTAACAGATTGCGAGGTTTGCTTGATTAACAGCGAATCCATTAAAGAACTGATTAGCGAATGTTGCAAATTTGCCAGAGAATTATCTGCATGGTATTGCAAAAATTACAATGTAATGCTTAGCAAGTGCATGAATCTTGGACTAAGGCAACTGAACGGGAAAATGGCCAACACTTTATTGTATTTGAGCGGTAAAGAATTTGAGGGTTTTGATGTTTTTACGCATATAAGTCGCACAGACCTGGCTGAATTATCCGGCATGTCGATGGAAAGTGTGGTTAGATTACTTTCAGAATTCAAGCAGGATGGCATCATTGATTTAAAAGGCAAAAAGATCATTATCAAAGACATGGAAAAGTTACATGTCTTGAATCGTAAAGGTTAATCCCATTTATCTTTTCGAAAATATTGAGGAATCTCAAAAAATTACTTGAGCAGAGCGGACTGTGTTTTCTTGCATTCAGCAAACCGCTTTTTTACCTTTGTATACAAGGTTCCAAGTATAAATAATTAAAAGAAAGATCATGTATCAAAAGAAAAGTGAAATCATTGCGAAAGTTCAAGAATACCATAATCGTGTTGCAGAAATTTATCATGAAATTCTGGGAAAAACACAAGACCCAAGAATTACTGAATTGGCACTTGAATTGCATAAATTTGAAAAAGAAAGAGCAAAATATCTTGAAAAACACTTCGAAGTTGCAAAGGCGATGAATTGTTGGTTGGAATTTCCTTGTGAAGAGTTATCAAATCAGATAGACGATTGTTTACAAAAAGTTATTGGTATAGAAAACATTAAAATGTCAGACATGCTTCAAACTTCAATGCATTTTGATAATTGTTTATTGAAACTATATAATATTTTATCTGCCGAAAACGCATTGAATGAGTCTGCCGCGAATATTTTCTATTATATGCTTAAAAAGACTAAAAAAGAGCAGCTTTTAATTAGCGATATGCTTCAAGAAGCATAAGCCAAAGGCATTCTTATGCTTGGACCAAAAACATAACCAGTGAAAGCACAATTATAAGTATTGCTGCAGCAAGAATGGCCACTTTTTTTGATTTTGCGGCATTGGCTTGCATGGCCTCTTTAAATGTATGATGGCCGCATACACTACAGATATAATATTTTTTTTCTCTACCTTTATTGACTACTTCGGGAAATTCTATTTTATCTGAGCTGCATTTTGAACACTCTCCCATTCCATAAGAGCCTGAATACGCCAGCTTTTCTTCCATTAAATCGGTAAGACGAGCCGGGCTCAATTCTCGCTGCTTAACCTCATACACCAGCGTTTGCTGAGACTCCGGGGTTAAGTTTCCATAACGATTTTTCAATAAAAAAGCCAGTTCAAAATCGCTATATTCATGCATTTTATAGGCAAGATCTCTGCTAATGATACTCATATGCAATGATTTTTAATGATTTAGGGGTGCTAAAGATATGGATTTTCTTGAAAATAGAGAAGTGGAAATATTCGTACTTTTGCAGCCTATTGGCTCCGTAGTTCAATGGATAGAATTTCAGATTCCGGTTCTGAAGATATGGGTTCGAATCCCGTCGGAGTCACGAATAATTACTATAAATTTCTTAGAAAGTCCTAAATTGTCTGTAAACAAATGATTTAGGATTTTTTGTTTTCTCATAAAAAGCAATATTTAGTCAATTTTTCACTATATTTGTTTTCCAAATGTTTTCCAAAAATTAATTTTACAGATATGGCATATAGAATTGTAGCACATCCCCGCAAAGATCATGTTAAGAAAGATGGCACAACTCCGGTTTACTTGTGGGTAACCATAGACAGAAAAACAAGGAAATACTCTTTAGGGCACTATATAGACCCTAAAAAATGGGACAAGAACAAAGAAAAACTTGCAGGAACAAAACCAATAGATTTTGCGATTAATGATTTTATCAGAGACTCTATTAACAATGCTGAAAGAATTATTCTAAACATTCAAAGGAAAGGATTAACACCAAATTTTGAATTGTTTGAAAGAGCCTATAAAAATAATACTGATCTTGAAGACTTTTATCAGTTTGCGCATGTATATATTGAAACAGGAAACTTCTCTCCGGGATATACAAGACTACTAAAAGGCGAATTGTCAAAGCTTAAAAAGTTTAAAGACCCACTGCGTTTTAGTGATATAGACCATAGTTTCATTATGGAATATGAGCATTACATGTATACTACACTAAAAAACAAGGCTAATACGGTTACCAAAACCATGAAAAAGATTAAAGCCATTGTAAACGAAGCCATGAGGAGAGATGAAGCCCTTTACACAAAAAGTCCTTTTGCAAAATACCGAATGAAAACAGAACCCACATTTAGAGAGAGGCTATATAAAGAAGAATTAGACCATTTATTTACACTTAGAGGCACTTTCTCCAACCATATAAACAATGTGCTTGAATACTTCCTCTTTTCCTGCTACACTGGCCTTAGATTTACCGATATAACAAAATTACGATACTCCAACATACAAGGCGAATGGGTTAAGGTAAAAATGGAGAAAACAAAAGATAATGTATCCATTCCCCTGTTGAAGAGAGCAAAAGAACTCATACCTAAAAATGACAGCCCTCTCGACAGACACATTTTCCCTACTATAAGCAACCAGAAAACAAATAAATATCTTAAAACAGCCATTGAAGGAGCAGGCATAACCCGCAAAATTACATATCATTGCTCACGGCACACTTTTGCAACCATAGCATTAAACCTTGGAATACCAAAAGATGTTGTTCAGAAGATATTAGGACATAGCCAGATTCGTACTACTGATATTTATGCAAAGATGGAGGATAAGACTATTGAGCGGGAGATGAGGAAGATGGAGGTGTAAGTGTTTTAATACACCCAACGAAGCATTTGAAGGCATTAACCCTTTTCCTGATAACTTCTCTGATCAGCTTGAAAGAGCCAGGCGCAGGAGGATTGTGGAAAATGAAACCGGAGAATGCTTCTAAACCGAAGGTTTTCATTGTCACACACTCAATACCCTTAGCGTGGATTGCATCTACGCCGAAACTATCAGAATAACTTTACATGATATCTTGTCGTAGATTGTATTTACGACAAGGAATTTATTATAAACCCACAAACCTCTCTATTTCAACTAATACCGGATGACCGGACTATTATTATTGGGAGGCCTGTAAAGACTGAGGTTTTGTTGACGAGTTATAAGCCAAACAATAATTATTAATAATAGTAATGGAAAGCAAGTTTATCTACTAAACTGTCATCATTAATCTCAAGTATCAATCTATCCATTTCAAGCTTACTTTCAACATGAATACGAAGCTTCACTAATGATTCAGTTTTTAGGAGCATTTTTAGAGTTTCAATCTCTTCAAAATAATCAATTTGGTTCTGGTTTGGTAACTCTTCTCCTTCAGCATTAGACAAATCAATATAAACCAAATTTGGAAGTAAAAGCAATTCCTCTGGAATAGAGACAAAACTATTATTTGTCAATATAATAGTTTCTAGTGATTTTAATTCTGTTATTTCAATTGGAAGGCTACTTAAATTGTTTCCTGTTAAGTCAAGAGCATTAACTCTTGTCAAATAATTAATTGAATCAGAAAGCATCTTTATCCCACAAAAAACAAATCCAATTTCATTCAGACTAATTACGTTATTCAACTCAATAGGAAACTTTCTAAATGTACAGTCATTAAAAACTGCTCTCCGCAAGTAAATTGAATCAATTAATGGTCCCATGATGAGATTTTTAGCAGAGATCACCTCTATTGATGATAGCAAAGGCAGTTTCGTAATCCCTTCAGAAGGAAAAACACTATCTTTATAGTTTATTATTTTAAGCTTTTCAACCTTTCTTTTTTTAATTGGCAGTTTATATGAAGGTCCGCCACTTTTATTCCAATAGTAAACTGTTTTAGTCTCTATTTTGCACCCAATAACTACTATCAGTGCAAATACCAGAATGCACACTTTAAGTTTCATAAGATTGGTTGAATTAGTAAATATACTACAAGACTTATGGCAGGTCCCTTATAAATATGATAGGCCAGTGGAAATTGTGTACCAATAGCACTTAAATATTTTCCGTATTGATTTCCAGGTCCTAGGGTAGTAATACCTGTTGAATTATTTCCCATAAAACTTGGTGCAATATTAGCCATGGAACCACCAATTGCATCAGTAATAGTGTTTGCCCATCTTTTGTCTGGGTCTTCATCTCGGTATATGTAATATGACTTTATACTCGTGTTTAATACACTAGTCGTAAAATTCATGGTTCGAATTGCATTAACTGACCAGTTCCCTCTATATCTTGGAGGATTCTGAAACGAAAAAGCTATTCCACCCGCTTCATCTAAGTTCGAATTAGTACCGCTATTGGACATGTTTCCAAAAAATCCTCCTATTGCACCTGAAAAGAAACCTGATAAGGAATAAATAAACAACTCATCAATTGGTTCGTTTCTAACAATTTGATTCCAGAACTGTTCAGAATTAGCAGTGATAAATCCATTTGATAGCATGTCCCACCAAACATTTGTTGGGCCTGTATGATTTGCATATGCTTTAAATCCTTGACCAAATCCTGTTCCTGATAGTCCAAGACCTGCAGAGACAATACTACCTGCAAGACCGCCATACATTGCTCCAACCCAAGCTGCTTTCCAGCTTTTATTTTGATCACTCCAATTCCATGGAGCCCAATGCTCCCAATTGTCAGCCCAAGTGCCTCCTATTTCAGCTCCTACAACCATTCCAATTGCAACTGGTACAATCCATGCCAATTCTCCATCCGGGTCAGTAAACATTGTAGGATTATTGAATCCATATGCATACCTGTTAAAACTCTGCGAGAAACCAGGGGCTTGAACATAGTTGTCAGGGCTTAAAAATCTTCCCGTAGATGGCTCATAAATCCTCCCGTTTGCATTAATTAGATCAAATTCATCCAGCATTTCATGGCCGGTGTAACCTCTGTCTGTAATAAATGTAGTGCGGGTTTCAGATAGAGACCAATCACTGGGGTCTCTGCGATTACCCCAAGCGTCATAACTATAATACTCAACAACCGGAAGAACACCACTTACAGCAGGCAAAACAGCGTCTATGCTTCCCAGATAATCGGTAAGCACATAATACATGTTTGTATTTCCGTTTACTGTTTTTCGCATAGCTGCTATTCTATCATGAGTATAAATACTAAACTCTCTGATTTAATATACTAATGTGCTTTCTTATATTCCTTCCATGCGTCTTTGTCTTTCCAAAACCACCTTTTTTTCTTCAACCAGCAATCGGAAGGAGGTAGTTTTGATAGCGAAATGAATGTTAACTTGGCAGGATAACTAATATTATTTTTATTGGTAGAAACAAATCTATTCTGTTTCCCATTCTTTGATTTTTCAGCTATCAAAAACAAATCTCGTTCATTATTTATCAAGAAAACATCTTTTGAAATCCCATCATAATACTGATTAAATGATATAACATGATTTATACTTATTGCTTCAATGGTATCTTCGTGAATAAAATAGTAGCCCCAATAATAATGCTTTAAAAAAGGTTTAATGTTTCTTTCATTATCATTATTCAAGAGGTGTTCGAAAAAATCATTTTCAAGATTATTTTTTGAGCTGAATAGGCCAAGGAAAGTTCCATCCGGGAAAAACATAATGAAAGTATAATACGGTACCCGATTATCAGATACATATCTGTAGTATCCCTGTGTATTAATTACTGTATCGTATTCCTTGTTGGTTGCACTGTAATAATTGTTAAATTCCCTTTTTACATAGGCTGGAACTCTGATAATATCACATGACCATATTACAGTAGCAATAATGAAAAGGCTGATAATGTTTTTTCTACTCATAATTAATACAGTGTAAAAGGGTTATAATATCCGGAATACATCCATGCACCGCCTGTGAATTGATCATACCTGTTAAAAAAGTTGGTATACGCAGGGAGGAAGTTCTTGTGCATAAAATTTTGGGTCCGATCCTGAATCCAGGGATTACTCACGCCAATTCTCGTTATTGTGTTCCCGTTTCTGTACCCCAGGTACAACGGAGAACTCCACACCTGGCCATTTTTCCATGCACCATTGTTATGTTTGTTGAGTTTCCCACGCAAGTTGCGGCCATTTTTATCGGTATTATTTTCATCATAGTAACTTCCGGGATAATTTGTCCAAAGATTAGTTCCCAATACAAAATCTTTGTACATAAACTCCATCGCATTAGTTCTGTATTTATCACCGGACATGGTATAAAAATCATTTTCCCAGCGAAATGAGAAATCACCTTTGCTAAATCCAATACCACCTACTGACTGTTTATATTTTCCACCAAACCTAGTGGCATAATATGAGAAATACTGATCATTCGGCCTGTCATAATAAGATATCCCTCCAAAAACTGAATTTGCTATATTATTTAGCCCAAACCCTCCTGAGAATACAAAATCTCCTGACTGAAATGAACCAACAGCAGAAAACCCTCCGCTAAAACCCGAAGGGCTAAAACTCATTGCTGGCGAAATAGAAATTGAAGCATTATTACCTATTGGAATAGAAACAGAGGGAAAGAAAGAAGAAATTGTACTTGTTGCCACCATTTGACCTGCAAAAGATAAGCCAACTGTGTTTGCATAACCTTGAAGTCCCGCTGATGAAAAACCACTTGCAATACTTCCATAACTTGCTGATCCCATACCAGCCGTATAGTATCCTGCTAAAAAGACACCTGCGCTTAATGCCCCGGCACCCACCGCTTCCCAGCCCCAATTTCCTGTTGTAAGGCCATGGGAAACATAACCATATGCGAACCCAATTGTTCCTACAATAACATCGTCCCATCCGGCCCAATTACCATCCGGGTCAGTATAAACAAGCGGATTGTTAAAACAATACGAATACCGGTTAAAATTCTGTGTAAAATCAGGCATTTGCACATAATTATCCGGGCTAAGCATGCGGCCAAGCACAGGATCATA
>JAFGWG010000066.1 GCA_016937255.1 Bacteroidales bacterium | reverse complement strand
CTCACACTCACACTCACACTCACACTCACACTGTAAAGCGGGGGAATGTTACTTTGGTGCGGTAAAGTTTCCCACGAAGGCCACCAAGTCCACGAAGAATTAAGTACACGGAGAGAGTTCGCTCTCGCTCTCTACTACGCTAGTCATCCCCTTCGCAGTCAAGGCGTGACTTGCCGGCGCAAGCGGGTATAGCAAGTCCTCGGATGACTGCAGCCACAGGGCGTAACTCGTAAGAAAGTCATCTGGTGACTTAGACTGCGAGTTGCTGCCAATAGTCACCGGATGACTAAAGTGCTGGCAAATCACAAGATTTGCGCATTAATTATTCAGCAATCAGCACATCATAAAAAACTTATCTTTGTACAAAGTATTTGAAATGAAAATTCTTTTCGGCATATCAGCATTATTTCTAACAGTTTCTTCCATGGCTCAGGTGAATAATCTTCCCAATGAGCAAAGCATGAGAGATTTTAGCGCATTCTGTGGCATTAACACTTCTATCGTTGATGGTGATAGCATTCTCAGCACCTGGGAAAATGGCATTCTTAATGGGCCTTATACCGTATATTACTCAAACGGACGAATTAAAGCAAAAGGAGAATATACCGATAATCAGCGTTCTGGAAATTGGCTTCTGTACAGCGATAACAAAAAAGGGAAACTCAAAATCACTTTCAATAAATACGGTTCTACTACAGTAAAGAGAGTTAAAATTCCCGGCAAGGGTGGAGTTCGCTTTGGTCGGGGAAAAGTTTATTTTGCTTACCGCAATTATGATGTCACATACAACGATGAAACTCCACTTGGAGAACTCATTTCTGGCAATGTAAAATTTCGACATGGGGTGAAAAACGGAACACAAACCGAGTACTACGAAAACGGGGATTTACGTTCTACTGCTAATTTCAAAGACGGTCTTTACGAAGGCGAACGCAAGGTGTATTTCCATGGCTCTCGCTTAAAAATGGAAAGCACTTATACCAACGGGAAGCCCAACAAAATTCGCAATGAATTTTCTCACGATGGAGCCTTACTCAGAAAAATTGATTACCGCTTAAATCCACCAACTGCAGAGCAGTTTTTTATTGACAAATACGATATCAGCCGTGGCTTCACCAATGAAATATTTATCGACAGCTGTTTCATCAAAGCAAAGCATTTTTTTCCTGAAGGCAAGCTTTCACTGCCTGAATTCGTGAATAAAGCCTTTATAGATGGTAATATAATGGCATACGAAGATGTGAATTTACAGAGTCCATATTTCCCAGATCATTTGCATCCCGATTTGAGTCTACTTTCTACAGATGAGATTAAAGAATCGGCTTTTACGGGCTTCATCCTCAATAATTCGGTCATTTTCAATCAACAAACATGGCTTATGTACAGCTATCCGCTCACATTTCAACCCATAAGTGAAGTAAAAGAAGGAGATAGCACAAGAATGAACATTGGCGCCTACGTTTATCTACCTGAATTGCGTCGAGAAATGATTGATGATCAGAAATACCTAGGAAGTCTTAAAACACAAAGCTATCCATATATAATGCTCAATAAAGAAAAACAAAACAGTCTCGATGAACTTATTGAATTAAGGCTGCGAATGATTGAAAGCGAGCATAGTTATTGGATAGAAATATACAGCTTGAAAAACTAAGAATTTCTCACTCTCTTTGCTTATCTTTGGCATTGATTATATTATGAAGAACCAAGAAAGCAGAGAACTACAAATGGCCTTCGACTTTGTCACACAAAGCAACAGGCACATGTTTCTAACCGGCCGAGCAGGCACAGGCAAAACTACTTTTTTGCATAATCTTCAAAAAAACTGTCCCAAGCGCATTGCCATCGCAGCTCCTACTGGCGTTGCAGCCATTAATGCTGGTGGTGTTACGCTGCATTCACTTTTTCAACTTCCTTTTGGACCAATCATTCCCGGCACAGATGGAAAAATAAATGAAACACTGCGCTCCATCCATTTTCGCAAAAACAAAATTAAATTACTAAAAAGTATTGATCTTTTAGTCATCGATGAAATTAGTATGGTGCGCCCCGATGTCTTAGATGCGGTGGATGGTATTTTGCGTCGTTTTAGAGAAAAAGATAAACTTTTTGGTGGCGTACAATTGCTGATGATTGGCGACTTATTTCAATTGCCACCCGTTATAAAAGATAATGAATGGCATATTCTGAATCCGTATTACGATAGCGTGTATTTTTTCAGCAGCCTGGCTTACCGAAAAGCAAACCCTATCCAAATTGAGCTAAAAAAAGTCTTTCGCCAAAGTGATGAAAAATTTATTGCCTTACTTGAGAATGTTCGCCACAGCGGGCTGAGCGAAAGCACAAAAAGCATACTCAATGGCCGTTATGTTTCAAACCTTCATCCCGACCAGCTTGAAGGCTATATCATACTTTGCACCCATAATGCACAGGCCGATAGAATCAATAAAGAGAAACTTGCAAGTACCGATGGAAAATCTAAAAGATTTGCAGCCCATATCGAGGGTATTTTCCCGGAGTACTCCTACCCTACTTTTCTTGATTTAGAATTAAAAATAGGAGCGCAAGTTATGTTCATTAAAAATGACGATTCTTTCGAACGAAAATTCTATAACGGTAAAATTGGAAAAGTAAGCCATTTCGATTCCACTAAAATTGAAGTGCTTTGCGATGGTGACGACGAGCCTATTTCCGTTCAGCAAATGGAATGGAAAAACATAAAATACAGCCTAAACGAAAGCAGCAAAGAAATTGAAGAAGAAGAGCTAGGTACATTTGTTCAGTTTCCTCTTAAACTTGCCTGGGCAATTACCATTCATAAAAGTCAAGGATTAACATTCGACAAAGTAGTGGTTGATGCTGGTGCTGCTTTTGCACATGGACAAGTATATGTGGCATTGAGTCGTTGTCGCACACTTGAAGGATTATTACTAAGCTCAGAAATCAGCAATAGAAGTGTGAAAGTTGATCAAACCATTCAAAGTTTTACTCATTCCATCAACGAGTATGAAGCGACAGATGAAGATTTACATGATTCGAAGCGAGAATTCCAAACTGATCAATTGCTCGATGCTTTCAACTTCGAACAATTAGACCGATTATTATTCCGATTTCATTCTGCAGTTAATAATGCAGCTGCCTCAATCGACCCGAATCTTGCAAAGAAATCATCCAATCTGCGGCTTGAAACTGACCGCGATATCATTAAAGTAGCGACTTCTTTTCGGAGTCAAATCCTTCAACTCGCAGATAAAAGAGAATTACCCGAGCAAAACCAAGTCTTGCTTCAAAGAATTCATGCGGCAGCAAATTATTTTGACGAAAAAACGTTTCAAGTAATTTTTCAGTTTACTTTAAGCGCAGATATCGACTCTGACAATAAAGCTGTCAGAAATGAGCTGAAAGAATTAATGGAGGAAATACAAAAAGATTGTGTGATTAAAATGAAATGTTTTGATCACTTAAAAAACGATTATAATTCATTTAAGCTTTCCAGAATTCGCAGTAATGCAGAACTCGATTATAAATTTGAACAAGAAAAAGCCAAAAAGAAGAAAGAAGAAGAAAGCAGTTCAAGCAACCCAATGCTATATGAGCAATTGCGCGACTGGAGAAATAATTTGGCTAATGAATTAGAGAGAAGTCGATTTCTCATTTTATCCAATAAAGTACTTCTCACCATCTCAAATGAGCTACCCCATAGCGAGTCTGATTTACTGGCTATCAAAGGCTTAGGAAAGAAAAAAGTTTCACTTTTCGGTAAACAAATTTTTGAATTGATAGCAGAGTATTGTCAGGCAGCAGATACTGAATTCACTGTTGACAATGAAATTTCCACTGAGAAACCTTCCAAAAAGCCAAAAATACCTAGTCACGAGCAAAGTTTTCAACTTTTTGAACAAGGACTCAGTATCGATGAAATAGCAAAATCACGTTCCATGGCAACCAGTACTATTATTGGTCATTTGGAACTTTATGTTGGCTCCGGACAGATAGACATTTCCCAATTGGTTAGCAAAGATAAAATTGCGGTAATACGTGAAGCTGCGCGCAAGAAATCATTTAGCACACTCAGTGAATTCAAGCATGCATTGGGTGACGAATATTCGTACAATGAAATTCGCCTGGTTTTGCGGGCAAGTGATAGTATCTAATAAGTGTTCTGAAACTTATAACCTTTTCAGCAATTCTTTAATGATAGCAGTCATTAAAGGTTCAGATTTATTTGCCGCTTCAATCACTTCCTCGTGCGAAACTGGAGCAACCTCTTCCATTCCACCCAAATCTGTAATTACAGACAGTGCAAAAACGTGCATTCCCGCATGGCGAGCCACAATTACTTCAGGAACAGTTGACATTCCTACTGCATCGGCACCAATAGTACGCATATAACGATACTCTGCAGGAGTTTCAAAAGTGGGGCCACTAACAGCAGCATATACACCTTCGTGAACAGGAATATTTAGTTCAGCAGCTATTTCTTTAGCCAAAGCAAGTGTAGAATGCTCATATGGTTCTCCCATATCGGGGAAACGAGGTCCGATTTCGTCGTCGTTTGGACCAATAAGCGGATTGCCCGGCATAAGATTAATATGATCGTTGATGAACATAATATCGCCCACCTTAAATTTTGGGTTCATTCCTCCAGCCGCATTTGAAACCAGAAGACGGTCAATGCCCAAATTTTTCATCACTCTGATTGGAAAGGCCAGCAGTTGCATTTCATATCCTTCATAATAATGAAAGCGACCTTGCATTGCAAGCACCTCTCTGCCACCAAGCATTCCAAAGATAAGACGGCCATGATGCCCTTTAACTGTTGAGACGGGAAAATTCGGAATATCTTTGTATTCAATAATTTCAGCATTCTCAATCTCGTTTACAAGCCCACCAAGTCCGGTTCCCAGAATAATTCCAATTTCAGGATTGTATTTGGTGTTACTTTTAATGAACTTAGTTGTTTCTTGAATTTTCTGCAACATAATCTAATATTTTTTGGTCAAAACTCTTTTTTGCATTGTCGTGAAAGCCGACACTTATCGGCACATAATAGATAGGCAAATCTACTAAAATTTCTTTGGTTTCAGCTTTATTCAATCGCTGCACATCTTTTTCAGTAGTTACGATTATCTTATTCTTAATCATATGTTTATCAAACTCTTCTCGTATTTTATGCACATCTTTTTCAGAATATTCATAATGATCGGGAAACTGAAATTTTTGCAAATCCATACAATACCTGCGTAAATGTTCCTCTAGCGGATAGGGATTCACAATACCACTGAGTAAAAATATAGTATAGAAATCATCACTCTTTTCCCCAAAATCGGCATTCTCCTTAAAAATTGCCTTCATAGATTTGTATTCCAGAAAGGACATATGAAAATCATGCTCTGTTTTCAAATTCGCAGCAAGATCTTTATAAATAAGCGGTGAATACACTTTTGGAGATTTTGTAATAACCATGACATCAGCTCGTTTAAGGGCAGATTTTGTTTCACGCAAACGACCCACAGGTAATACATGATCATTAATATACAATTTATGAAAATCGCTCAATAAAACATATAAACCAGCTTTCACTCGAAAATGCTGATAACCGTCATCCATAAGAACGACTTGTACATCTTCATAATGATCTAGGATATATTGGATTCCTTTTTTTCTATTTCCGGCAACAAAAACTCTGGTATTCGAATCTACCGAATTTACATATTCCAACGCTTCATCCCCAATATCGGCAACACTGTGGTCTAAAGTACATTCGAAAATGCCTTTTTTCTTGCGTTTGTATCCACGAAGTAATATTGCTGTTTTGTAATTGTTTCCCGACAAAAGGTTTGCAAGATATTTTGTGTGAGGAGTTTTTCCGGTGCCACCAGTTGAAATATTTCCAATACAAATTACTGGAATATCGAAAGAATGCCTTTTTATAAGACCACTAAAATAAGCTGCTTTTCGCAACGAAGAAAGCAAAATAAAAATCCATTGAAAAGGAAACAAAAGAAACTTCATGCCCATGATGCCGTAAAAATATAAAATATATAAAAAGCAAACAAATATTTTTGGCTTCTAAGATATAATTCAATTATTTACGTATTTTTGCACAAATTGTTATTGTGTCAGATTCAGTAGTTTTAATCCCAACTTATAACGAGAAGGAGAATATTGAGGCTATAGTCCGTAAAACTCTCTCTCTTGAAAAGGATATTCACATCCTGATTATTGATGATAACTCACCAGATGGAACTGCTGACATAGTAAAGGAAATAATTAAAGACTACCCCGATCGGCTTTATATTGAAGAACGCAAAGGCAAACTAGGTCTTGGAACTGCGTATATTCATGGTTTCAAATGGGCTTTAAAAAGAGATTACGAATTCATTTTTGAAATGGATGCCGATTTTTCTCACAATCCTGAAGATTTACTTCGCCTTTACGAAGTTTGCAAAAACGACGAATGCGATTTAGCTGTGGGCTCTAGATATATTACTGGTGTAAATGTAGTAAACTGGCCTATGGGGCGCGTTATGCTCAGCTATTATGCTTCTGCTTACGTTCGTTTCATTACCAGAATGAAAGTTCGCGATACTACTGCAGGATTTGTTTGCTATACAAGAAAAGTTCTCGAAAGAATCAATCTGGAAAGAATTGCATTTATGGGCTATGCCTTCCAAATCGAGATGAAATACACTGCACACAAGTTGGGTTTTCGCATTAAAGAAGTGCCCATCATTTTTACCGATCGCACTTTGGGACAGTCGAAAATGTCGAAAGGCATTATTCGGGAAGCATTTTTCGGCGTCATTCAACTTCGTTTAAGTAATACTAAAAAAAGGCATCGTACAAAAGCCTAAAAAAATAGCTTTATGGGACAATCATATCACATTTCACAAGTAAATGTAGTAAATGAAGGACACATAAAAGTTGGTGATCTTTTTATTGAAAATGGAATTATCAGCAAAGTTGAGTTCGGGAAAAAACTAAAAACTCCTGCTGCAACAACCTTTATAAATGGCAAAGGACTTTATCTTTTCCCAGGTGTGATTGATGATCATGTGCATTTTCGCGAACCCGGCCTTGAAGATCTTGCCGATCTAAATTCTGAATCAAAAGCTGCTGTTGCTGGTGGGGTAACTTCTTTCATGGATATGCCCAATACTAAACCTCCGGTTATTACACAAAAATCACTGGAAGAAAAATATGCGCTTGCATCAAAGAAATCTTTGGCCAATTACAGTTTTTACATGGGGGTAAATAATACCAATTACGACGAAGTAATGCGTACTCCATTAAATACAGTTTGTGGTATTAAAATGTTTCTGGCTTCATCTACAGGCAAACTTCTTATCGATGATGAAAAAGCAATTGCTAAGGTATTTAGAAATACGGGACATTTAATTGCAGCGCATTGTGAAGACGAGCAATGCATAAGCAATAATATGACCTATTACAAATCGTTTAAGAAGGAAGATATTGATGCATCAACACATCATCTTATTCGTACCAGTGATGCCGCCTATATGGGGGCTCTTCATGCAGTAAATTTAGCAAAGAAGCATAATGCTCGCCTTCATGTTTTACATGTAAGTACTGAAAAGGAACTCGCATTATTCAAAAATAATATACCACTACAAAAAAAGAAAATTACAGCCGAAGTCTGTATTCACCATCTTTGGTTTACTTCTGATTTTTATGCAAATAAGGAAAATTTCATTAAAGTAAATCCTTCCATTAAAAGTGCTGAAAACAGATTCGCACTTCGCAAAGGATTAAAAAATGGATTAATTGATGTAGTGGCTACAGACCATGCCCCGCATTTGATTCATGACAAAATGAAACATTATTTCGATGCCCCATCTGGTGCTCCTATGGTACAGCACAGTTTGCAGGCGATGATTGCTTTGAGTAAAAACGGACTTTGGGATTTAACCGATATTGCACAATATATGTCTCATAATCCGGCCACTTTATTCAGAATAAAAAACCGCGGATTTATTCGTGAAGGATATTATGCAGATCTTACTTTGGTAAATATAAATGCAGAAGAAAAAGTCACTTTCGACAATACTCTTTATAAATGTCACTGGTCGCCGCTGGAAGGCATTACGCTCGATTCTAAAATTGAAAAAACCTTTGTGAACGGAAATCTGGCATACGACCGTGGCCGCTTCTTTAATGATAATATGGGCATGAGAATGGAGTTTGACAGAGAATAAACTCGAGAACTATTTCTGTAAAATTTGTATTTTAGTGACGTATATAAATACATTAGCACCAATTTTATGACAACAAATAAAATTACATTGTTATTAATTGGACTTTTAAGTACAATACTTCTATCGAGTTTTTTAGACGACCCCGACTTTATTCCTTCCCCAAACATTAAAACTGTTACTGAATGGAGAGAATGGGCAGACACCACTAAATATCACGAAAGTAAAAAATGGCTGAAATCAAGGAGAGAATATTTCCCTAACGGACAAATAAAACAATTGCTTTATGTAGAATATAATGGTGATACAACCTCTTTGAGAGTTTACAAACTTAACGAGGACTCAACTATTGAAAACTATATCTGGTATAATAATAACTTGAAAAAATGGATGGATGGAGACACATATTATTACAATAAGGGAGAAAAACTTCCATATATGACCAAAAACCAAAACAACTATTATTGTTTCTATACCTACAACAGCAATAGACAACTTATTGGCAAGCTTTTAAAAGACGACAAAAAAACAAGTTTTGCAGAATTTGAATACACCTATGACATAACTGGACTAATGATACAACAAATAGAATACGATTTTTTTGATGGCCAACGTGAAGAGAAGAGAGCGTATATTTATGAATACGAAAAAAACAATGCTGGTCAAGTAATAAAAAAAGATGTATTTTTTGTTCCTCACCACACACAGGAAAGTGTTACAAAGACAGACAAGCAAGGAAATCAGAGAACAACGTATTATGGATTTACTGCCAGTACAAAAACAATTATGGAAACAATTTACTATAATAAGAAAGGTGAACGAACAAAAAAAATAGAATACGACAGAGAAAACAAACCGTCAATTATTTGGACTTATGACTACGAGTATTACAAATAGATAAATAAAAATCCTCATCATTTGACAGATATCCTCTAAAATTATAATTCACACAAATGTTGTAAATTAGTCTCGAATATGAAGACCTTTTGAATAGCTAATGGATTTTCTCTAAAAGTAAAACAACATGGAACATATAGGCAAAGTAATCGACAATAAAACCATTGCGGCTAAATTTAATACGCAATCAGATCTTTACTGGACGTTTAAAAATGACACAGATAGTTTTGTATTGGATGAGTACAAAAGTGGAGATGAAATTACACTAGAATTTGCCCGGGATGAAGACCTCTTTTTATTACATAAGGGTGAAAGGATTGAGCTGCTTCGTGATTTTAATTATACTGAACCGGAGATCCAAAATGCAGCAAAAATAAAATCCTTTGATTGTCCTTCCTGCGGTGTACCGTTACCATTAAATAATATAAAAATAGTTGAATCTGGCTCTCAAGATCATTCTATCATCTGCGAATATTGCAAAAGCAGCATTCCTATTACAGAGGAGATAGAAAAGATGATCAAACAAAACAGAGAAGTAGAACAAAAACATGCAGAGCTATTTAATTATTTGAACAAACATTTCAAAAAGCCCATTAAAGATAGGGTCTTCTTTATTTTAAATCTGATCCCTTATAGCTTATTTATTATTCAGATAGCACTTATAGTAATACTGGCTTTTTTCAATACATCCAAATCCTTTTTTGTTGATGAATTTCTCTACGATTGGGTTTTTGACGACTATAATTTTGCGCTTTTCTTTAGTCTGCCGGCCTTTGTAATTTCTTCGGTAATCATTTTCATCACCAACCGAAATTCATTCTCAGATATTGATTTACTTTTCAGCTTTTTCAGGCCAAAAGAAAATGCCCAAAAACAATATTTTTGTAGAAACTGTGGTAATCCGCTTAAAAGCACAAAAGTACCCGAATTCATTGTTTGCCCATATTGTCAAACACATAATGTGGTTTCTGTTTCTAATCAAAAATTTCAAAACATTTCTGACAAACTCAATATTAAACTTGATGAAGTGCAAAACCTGGCAAAACTGTATGATAAAAAGGTGAAATCATATACCATTGGGCTTTTTGTAGGTTTTGTAATTTTCTACGGAGCATTTATCGGGTACGCTTTTGACTTTGAGGACATAGGCGATTTACACTGGGCAAGCAAGTTCATTATTATGCCTTTTGTTGTTTTTCTTATGTTGCATTTGTTTAATTCATTTGCACTGGTATCATCTTCTTCTTATGAAAGTGCTATTCCTGGAAATTATAAGAAAAAGGAAGAAGAGGAAACAAAAACGCCATTAAAAACAAGAATATTCACATCTGCTTTTGGTTATTCTAAACTAATTATTGGGGTTCTTTTCTTTATTGCTATGTTTTTTGTAAAGAATATATAACGAAATAAAAAATCCCCGCTAAACGGCAGGGATCTCTTCTATCTCCCCGGACTTCAGTCCGGCGAACAACAAAACCTAAACTTCAGTCCGGCGAACAACAAAGCCCTAGGGCCATTATTCCTGTGAATGTAGCTCAAATATCATTTCACAAACTGAAATGCTGTAGCCATAATTTCCTGATCGCTTTTCGAGATTCCATATTTGGTTGCAATATCCCTCCATTTACTTACCACGCTCTTCACATTCTCAATAAATTCTAATGCTTGAACCTCATCCAGACGAAAATACTCGTGAACCTGCATAGCAAGATCCATATCAAGAGCATTGTCAGTTTCAGAAATATTTAGTTTTAAACCCGTTCCATTTTTAACTGGGTTAATGTCGTAGGCTGGAGATAAATTCCAACCGGTATTTGATAACAAAAAACCGTGGTTTCGCAAGTGGTCATCAGTATTGGAGATAGAAATACTAAAAACGATTCTTTTCCATAATTCATGCAGGTCTTCATCCACATTAGCCCCGGCACGAGTTATAAAGTCTACTAAATCAAGATAACTCACTCCTGCAGCTGCGTCGGTGCCATCTGTATAACCAAGTAGTGTCATAGCAGATGCGAATTGAATCCTTTTCCCGTTTTTCGTACGATCGAACCTTTTGGTGAGGAATGTATGGTGATTACTTGTGAATTTCTTTGCCTGACTCTTAGCCATATTGATACCTGCTGCGATTGCAAGTTCATAAGTCACAATTTCCCAGGCACCAATATTAGCTTCATCTTTCTTACTTGGAAATTTAGCAATCCACAAATGATTATCAGAATCCAATACACTTGCTTTTGGTCTTGCTCCACCTAAAGAAGACCCTGGATTAACCAGCATGTTTAACCACTGAAGATATTCAGGATTATCAATTGCACCTTCCTCTTCAAGTCTCAAACTTATTTGTTCAAGCTCACGAATTGAAGTCCACGGGGGACTTGATCTGCGCTGATCATTATTTAAGAATGGTCCATTCGGATCAAGCCTAAACCTAAGCCCACCCATCCGATGACCATCATAAACACCCAGCAGGTAATCCGTTTCAAAGAGTTTATTTGGCTTACGCCCCTGCAATCGGGCTTCAGCAGCTTCCCTTCGTTGCATAAGCACACGACCCCAACGATCTGGTGACGAGTCAAGGAACAAACCAAAATTGAATTTATCTTTATCATTGAGGTACTGAGGTCCAGAAAAAAGTTGTAGATCTGGATCTATATTCTGAGCCAACCCTGATGATAACCAATTCTTATCATACTCAAAAGAGAAGATTTCCTTGCCCCTCAACATCTCTGACGCCAAGACACCCATAAGAAGAGGGCCATCAACCTCTTGCCAATCTGCATATACAAATATTTCTCTTTTTGCCATGGTTATTTCCTCTTAGGTGCACGTTCTTTTGTGCTTAATTGAGCATCCTGCAATTTTCTTCCCAATTCGTCATCTCTTGCCAGAGCTAAAAAATCTTTCTCAAGGCCTAAAACTCTAAGTACATTCAGATAATGTCCTATACTTACTGACGGCTTTCCTTGCTCGATAGAAATTAAAGTATTTCTTCCAATTCCTGCGCGCTCAGCCACCATTTCTCCGCTAAACTTTCGCCTCAATCTGGCAAGTTTTATTTGTTCACCAACAGCTTCTATAATTTCTTGACTCTTAGGCAATAAAACCGCAGTTGTTTTACTCATAATATTTGTTTTATTACGCAAATATAGTATTTTTTGTTTATTATAGCAAACATTACTATTAAGTTATAGTATTTATTACACCCTAAATTCCATTATATTTCATTAGGAAAACCAGAATTAGAATCAGCTGATAATAAAAAGCTAATCACAAAAAAATCCCCATCATTTCTGACAGGGATCTCTTCTATATCCCCGGACTTCAGTCCGGCGAACAACAAAACCTAAACTTCAGTCCGGCGAACAACAAAACCTAAACTTCAGTCCGGCGAACAACAAAGCCTAAACTTCAGTCCGGCGAACAACAAAGCCCTAGGGTCATTAATCTAGTGAATGCACTACCAATCCACTTCTGAGTTTAGGCTCAAACCATGTGGTTTTTGGAGGCATAATATTACCGGTATCGGCGATATCAATCAACTGTTTCATGCTTACGGGATACAGCGCAAAAGCTGCTTTCATTTCACCTGAATCAACACGTCTAACCAATTCACCTAATCCGCGAATACCGCCTACAAAATCGATGCGGTTGTCGGTTCTGAGATCTTTAATATCAAGTTGCTTGTCGAATACCAGAGATGACATGATGGTAACATCGAGCACGCCAATAGGATCGTTATCATTGTATGTTCCCTGCTTGGCAAGAAGTTTATACCAGTTTCCTTCGACATACATAGAGAATTCATGAAGCTGATTTGGCTTATAAATTTCTGAGCCCATCTTTTCAACTTCAAAATCCTCTTTGAGTTTTTCAATCAGTTCATCAACACTATTGCCATTAAGATCCTTTACAACACGGTTGTAATCGATAATACTTAGCTGATTATCAGGAAAATGCACAGCGAGGAAATAATTAAATTCTTCAGATCCGTCGTAATTTGGATTTTGTCCGCGCTTTTCTTTTCCAACCAAAGCTGCAGCTGCAGTACGATGGTGTCCATCGGCAACATAAGTAGCAGGAATTTCACCAAAAAGTCCAATCACTTTATCAATGACTTCTTTTTCGCGAATCACCCAAAAATGGTGTCCTACGCCATCATCAGCAGTAAAATCATATTCTGCTTCGTTGCTTTTGGCATAATCCATAATCAGATTATCGAGCTCTGGTTTAGCAGGATATGAGAAAAATACCGGCTCCATATTGGCATTGGTAATGCGAACATGTTTCATACGGTCTTCTTCTTTTTCGTGACGAGTAAGCTCATGTTTTTTGATAACATTATTGAGATAATCATCTACCCCGGCACAACCTACAATTCCGTATTGGGTTTTGCCATTCATAGTTTGAGCATAGATATAAATATGCTCTTCTTCATCCTGAACAAGCCAGCCTTTTTCGCGGAAAGCATTAAAATTGCTTTGTGCTTTTTGGTATACTTCTGGAGCATGCTCGTCCATTCCTTCCGGAAGATCAATTTCCGGCTTAATAATATGCAGCAAAGAATACTCGTTTCCGTCTGCTTCTTTTCTGGCTTCTTTGGAATTAAGCACATCGTAAGGTCTGGAAGCCAATTGCTTTGCAATTTCTTTTGGAGGTCTTAATCCTCTGAAAGCTTTTAAAATTGCCATAGTGTTATTGTGTTAAGTTTACAAATTAGAGTCGTTGTCAAAATCATTTTCAAATGACATTGGATTGTCATCGTCTGTATCATCGTGAGAATCGTCATGGCTATCGCTGCGGCGATTTCTCTGAAGACTAGATATTAATGCACCTACCATTTTAGAAATTTCAATCAAATATTCACGAGACTCATCATGTGTTTTTTGAGTGAAATACTCATAATCTAAAGCTATAGTAGTCAGCATAATACACTCCCTAATTGAGCTTTTGGCCATTTTCAGATAATATACAAACTGACTTTTATTTCTACTACTGCCTTCAGCAATATTCATAGCAATGTCAACAGCAGCTTTTACAAAACTAAGACGAAAATGGTCACCGGGTATGCCTATTTCGAAACTTACACTTTGATCGCTTACCCATTTTGAGTAATCGAGAGCTTTGCGGTAAATTCTTAAGTCTTCAAATCGAAAGAAATTGTACTTTTTCTCGGTGTGTTCCATAGGTGCAAAAATTATGTGGTTATTCTATTTATTCACCTGAAATGTCCTGTCTCCCTCATTAATAAATGCTACAATCTGATTTGCACCGGCTATCCCAGCATTAATATTGGCCTCTGATGTCTGTGCACCCATTTTTTTAGGTGTAAAGAAGTAGCGACCCCCAAATTTGGCAGCAATTTCTTCTTTATTATCTGGTGCTATATCTGAAACATAGCAAAAATCTTGGCGCTCTGTCATAACTTTCAGCATATCATCTTCATGAATAACTTCTTTTCTGGCAGTATTCACAAGCGTTGCACCTTTAGGCATCGACATCAGGAGCTTATAATTAATAGATTGTTTGGTATGTTCATTTGCAGGAATATGCAATGAGATATATTGACATTTTGAATATAATTCTTCGACAGAATCTACTACTTCAACGCCATCATTCAGCATCACGCTTTTATCGATAAAAGGATCAAAAGCGTAAATTTTCATTCCAAAACCTTTGGCGATAGTAGCAACTCCTTTTCCAACATAGCCATAGGCATGAATTCCGAGAGTTTTTCCCTTCAATTCACTACCACTGATTCCGGCATAATTATTACGAGCCATAGAAACCATCATTCCCAGTGCTAGTTCTGCAACGGCATTGCTATTTTGTCCGGGAGTATTCATGGCTACAATTCCTTTGGCTGTACAGGCCTCAAGATCGAGATTATCATAACCAGCGCCGGCTCTGATAACAATTTTAAGATTTTGAGCATGCTCAATAACCTCCGCAGTAACATTGTCGCTGCGAACAATCATAGCATCAACATCTTTCACTGCATCAAGCAGTTGCGCTTTATCAGTATATTTTTCAAGCAAGGCCAGTTCGAAACCAGCATTTTCAATAGTTTCTCTGATAGATTGAACCGCCTCAGGAGCGAAAGGTTTTTCTGTTGCAATGAGTACTTTTGCCATCTGTATCGTTTTTAAGTAATTAATCGTTTATTTCTTTAAACCAATTAGGTTTATCCTTCCTGCAAAGATGAAAAAAATTCGTGAGAATATGAAGCCTTTTTACATATAATTTTGCTT
>JAFGWG010000004.1 GCA_016937255.1 Bacteroidales bacterium | reverse complement strand
TACAGGTACAAGTCCTGACGGTTGTACCGGAACTGCAAGTATTGATATTACGGTAAACCCATTGCCTTTGGTAACGGTAAATGCTACTGCCACTGAAATTTGTAATGGAGAAGTAGTAACAATTACGGCTACCAGTGATATCCCCGGCTCTGCATTCCTCTGGAGCACGGCAGAAACAACAGCAGCTATTGATGTTACCCCAAGCTCAACAACTACATACGGAGTAACTGTAACCAGCCCTGATGGATGTATCAGCACAGATGAAGTAACTATTACAGTATATCCAAATCCGGTTTTGACTATAAACACCAATGCTACAGAAATTTGTGATGGCGCTTTGGCCAGCCTCACGGTTAGCAGTGACATTTCTGGAACTACATTCCTTTGGAGCACCTCAGAAACTACTGCCAATATTAATGTTGGTCCCAGCTCTTCCACAACATACACTGTTACAGGCACAAGTCCTGAGGGGTGTACAGGAACTGCAAGCATTAGCATAGTGGTAAATCCACTTCCTCTTATAACTATTACAACAACTGATTCTATAATTTGTGACGGAGAGAGCGTAACAATTACAGGTAGCTGTGATATTCTTGGATCCACATATTTATGGAATACAGGTTCTACTTCCAATCAGATTATGGTTAATCCAAACAACACAACTACGTATTTCGTAACAGTTACAAGCCCGTTAGGATGTACAAGTGTAGAAGATTTAACAATCACGGTAAATCCTGTTCCGGTCACCACAATTCTCGCAAGCAGTGCATATATTTGCTATGGCGATACTGCTGGATTAAGTGCGCAAACAGACATCCCTGTAGCATTATACATGTGGAGTACTGCAGAGACAAGTCAGAGCATTTCTGTAGCACCAACAACCCCAACAACATACACTGTAACAACAACAACTATAAATGGATGTACGGGAACAGCTGATATCCAAATTGGGATTTATGATCTTCCTGATGTTTCTATTACTTCTATGAACAGTGAAATTTGTCTAGGTGACGATGCAATATTATCTGCTCAAAGCAGCCACCCCGGAACTTCTTACTTATGGAGTACTGGAAACACCAATAACACGATTACGGTGAGTCCCCCATCAACTGAGTCCTATTATGTAACAGGTACAGACATAAATGGATGTATGGACACTTCTGGATTTCTTGTAACTGTTAATCCTCTACCTAACGTAAACATTACCTCTAATGGAACCTCTGTTTGTGAAGGATTAAGCATCACATTATATGGCAATAGTACTAACCCAGGAACAAATTACTTATGGAGTACTAATGAAACGACAGATAGCATTCAGGTAACACCTCCTTCAACTACAACCTACTATATTACAGGAACGGATGATAATGGCTGTACGGGAACGAATCGCATTACTATTCAGGTGAATCCAAATCCCGACGTTAATGTAAGCCCCAATGGGTTAACCATTTGTCCAGGAGAAAGCCTCGACCTAACAGCCTCGTCTCCAACGGCGACCCTCTATGAATGGAATACTGGTCAAACTACTCCAATTATTACCATTACGCCTTCTCAAACTTCTATCTATTCCGTTACTGGAACAGACAATAATGGATGTATTGGAATTGCGACTGCACTAGTTGTTGTAAGAGATGCTCCAAACGTAGATGTTACTCCTGCCTCGGCTGTAATTTGTGAGGGAGAATCGGTAACTCTGATAGCAACTGGAGCAACTCTTTATGATTGGACGCCAGGAGAAAGCCTAAATACATCTGTAGGAGCAGTGGTTATTGCAACACCAGATGCCAGTACCACATATTATGTGTCTGGTATTGACCTCTATGGTTGTGAAGGATGGGATTCTGTTCACGTTAGAGTAAGTGAAATTCCTGATGTTGATTTCATTGCAGATCAAACCAATATTTGTATGGCCACAATGGTTCATTTCAGTGGACAAAGCACAAGCAATATTGCATCATGGAGTTGGGATTTTGGTGATCCATCATCAGGGTCTTCAAACAATTCCAGTCTTCAGAACCCCATGCACACCTATTTTGAAACGGGAACATACACAACTGGGCTCGAAGTTGTTAATTCAGATGGCTGTAAAAACAGCATTTACAAACCCAGTTTCATTACTGTTCACCCAAATCCAATTGCCAGTTTCTCAAGAACACCAGATATTACCACAATGAATAACCCAACTATTCAATTCTTCAATCAATCTCTTGGGGCAAAGAGTTTATTGTGGAATTTTGATGATCCGGGAAGTGGCTTATATAACATGAGTGTTGCAGATAATCCTACTCATACTTATTCCATGGAAGGAGAATACTGGGCCACTCTTTTTGTTGAAAATGAATGGGGTTGTTTAGATTCTGTAAGTAACCGTATCATAATAAATCCAGATTGGGACGAGTTCATTCCTTCTGCATTCACACCAAATGGAGACGGAAACAATGATTATTTCAAACCTTACGGGTTCAATATAGACTTTACAAAATTCACTATGTTTATTTTTGATCGTTGGGGTAAACAAATCTTTGAGGCTCATGACATTAATGACCCATGGGATGGAAGAGTTAATCGTGAAGGAGAAATTGTGCAGCAGGATGTTTATGTTTATCTGATTATTCTCACAGATATTACGGGATTAGAACATCAGTTTATCGGACATGTCACTCTGATTAAATAGCTGATGCTTTATGGCTCAAAGCAAAGAGGCTGTCTCAAAAAGACAGCCTCTGTTGTTTTTATATTAAAATAGATATTACTTCTTAACGATTTGCGCCATCATTTCTGCCTCTGCAACAATATTATCTCCAACATATGCTTTTCCAATCATCTGACTAATCCCTCTGCGAATGGGAGCCGCCAAATACAAATGAAAAACAAGAGTATCTCCTGGTACCACTTTTTTCCTAAATTTAGCTTCAGAAATTTTCATAAAATAGGTGATGTAGTTTTCTGGATCGGGAACAGTATTCAATATTAAAACCCCACCAACTTGAGCCATTGCTTCAATTTGAATCACACCAGGCATTACAGGTTCTTTGGGAAAATGACCCACAAAAAAAGGCTCATTCATGGTTACATTTTTCACGCCAATAATGTGCTCATCTGTCATCTCCATGATTTTGTCAACAAACAAAAACGGAGGTCTATGAGGGAGAAAACGCTGAATTTCTTCAACGCTAAACAAAGGCTTATCGCTTAAATTAATGTGGGACACTGGTGTTTCCATAGCTTTGTTCAATTTGTTTACGAATGAGTTTTGCAAATTCGACATTGGTTTTGTGGCCTGGTTTATTGGCCATCACATGACCTGTGAATCGCAAGCCAACAAGTGCTAAATCACCTAATACATCAAGGGTTTTATGACGTGCCGGTTCGTTTGGATAATTCAATTTAACATTATTCAATATTCCTTCTTCCAAAACGGAAACCCTAGGTTGATTGAAAACTGTTGCCAAGTGGTCTAATTCCTCTTGAGATAAAATTTTATCCACAAATACAATAGCATTTTTAATGTCTCCGCCTTGAATCAGATTGTGTTTCAACAAAGCTTGAACTTCCGATAAAAAAACAAAAGTTCTTGCCGCTGAAAAATCCTTATTAAATTCAGAGACGTTTTTTAATTTAGCATTTTGTGTCCCCAACACACTGCTATTATAATCGACCATTGTTGTAATACGATATTCATTATCAGGAATAAGATACATTTCTACATCTTTTTCCTCATCTTTGAGATAACAACGCTGTTTAATTTCATAGATTTTTCGTTCTACCTCTTGTTCAACTACACCAATTTTCTGTAAAGCTTCGGTAAAATACTTTGAGCTTCCATCAATAATTGGAGTCTCTTCATGGTCAAGTTCAATAATAATATTATCGATATCACACCCTACAACAGCTGCAAGAACATGTTCAATTGTTCTAACCACAGCATCTCCTTTTTTAAGAGAAGACCCACGACTGGTATCAAAAACATAATCGGCAAGAGCTGGTATCTGAGGTTTACCTGGTAAATCAGAACGCACAAAAACATATCCTGTGTTTTGCTTTGCCGGCTTAAAGCATAAAGTTGTTTCATATCCAGTATGAATACCTTTCCCTTTTATACTAACTTCTCCAGCTATGGTTTTTTGCATTATCATCTTCGCTAAATTATTTCATTTTCTTTTCAAGTCCATTTACACGTGCGGCCATTTCATCAAGTTTGCGAAATAAGGCAAAAATTCTGAAATATCGAGAAGATGGCATGGCGGGCGAACCCATTAATGACTCTTCGTCCTCTACATTACTCATTATACCGGACTGGGCAGCAATTTTTATTTTGCTTCCAAGCTTAAGATGACCTGCGATTCCTACCTGTCCCCCAAACATATTATAACTACCAATTTTAGTTGAGCCGGCAACCCCAGATTGTGCGGCAAAAACATTATGCCCTCCAAGCTCAACATTATGTGCAATTTGAATAAGATTGTCTAGTTTGCTACCCTTACCAATAATGGTAGACCCCATAGTAGCTCTGTCAATAGTAGTATTAGCACCTATTTCAACGTCATTTTGGAGCACTACATTTCCGATTTGGGGTATTTTTTTAAATTCCCCTTTTTCATCTGGTGCAAATCCAAATCCATCACTCCCAACAACAACTCCTGAATGAATAATGCAATTATCCCCAATTTCGCAGCGCTCTAGAATTCTCGCTCCTGGGTAAATCAATACATTATGGCCGATTTTTACATTTTCTCCAATAAAAACCTGAGGGTAAATCTGAACATTAGTGCCAAGAGAAACGCCTTTTTGAATTACTGCAAATTCGCCAACATAGAGACTATCCTCTGTTTTCACAGAAGGATCAACAAAAGCCAAACTGGAAATTCCATTCTTTTTCTCCTTAAATGATTCTGCAAAAGAGAGCAGTTTTGCAAATGCAGAATACGGATCTTCGACCCGAATAAGAGACGCATTGGGCTTTTTAGAAGTTTCAAAATCTGAGGGAACAATTATAACAGAGGCTTCGCTTTTTTCTACAAATGATGCATATTTCATATTGGAAAGAAAGCAAAGATCTCCATTTTTCCCTTCTTCAATTTTTGCAAAAGATGAAACCTCAGCATAGCTGTCTCCATCTACTTTTCCCTCTATAAAGTCTGCAATCTGCTGCGCAGTAAATTTCATTTCTCAATATCCTGTTCAAAACAATGTGCTAAAATATCTATTTTATTTGACATGAGCAGAAATTTATGGTCTATTAACTATAATTGTACTGCTTTTGGGTAAGAAATATAATACTTTTTAATCACTTTTGATAATGTATAATGATCTAATTGATCAGAGGCTTCTGTGATATTTTTTCGCGAATGGTCTTTCATGGAAATCCATATTTTCTCTAAATCAGGATTATATGTGTTGTTTTCAATGCTTCCACTAGCAATAAAATATTTCGCCTCTTTTTCAGAGATTTGAAATGCAGCCTGTATGTTTAATAAAATGTTCTGTTTTTCATCAAGTATTGATTTCTCTGAGCTTAACCTTGTGCGGAATAGCTTTCTGTTCACAAGGCCGGAAGCTAATTGACTCAGGATTCTATCATCATGGTTTTGCCAAACTTTAATTGAAGTAAGAATATCACTGTCATCCAATAGAAGGAATTTAGACATGACCTCATCGTTAAGATCTGTTTTTTCAACATTATTTTCAAGAAAATACGCCAATGCAGGGCTGGCAAATAATTTTTCTCCACTCAAAGCCAGCTCTTGTGCCCTCTTTAAAGTACTAATCATCATGGATTCAGCCGAAACCACAGTTTTATGAAGATATACCTGCCAATACATCAGTCGGCGAGCCATAATGAATTTTTCAATTGAATAAATCCCCTTCTCTTCAACAGCTAGGTCTCCGTTATTCACACACATCATCTTTAAAATACGCTCAGTGCCGATAATTCCTTCTGATACACCTGTAAAAAAGCTATCTCGCATCAAATAATCAAGACGATCAACATCAAGCTGACCGGAAACCAATTGATGCAGAAATTTTTTGGAATATGTGTTTTGAAATATGTCAATCGACATTTTCATGATCTCACCATATTTCTCTTCCTGCATTTTCATCAAACGTAGAGAAAGATCTTCATGATTTACTCCATGAATTAATGAATGCTCTAGCGCATGAGAAAACGGGCCATGGCCAATGTCATGGAGCAAAATGGCAACCAATGCAGCCTGCCTCTCCTTTTCATCAATAGCAATGCCCTTTTGCAGCAACACGCTAATGGCTTCATCCATTAAGTGCATTGCGCCAATGGCATGGTGAAATCGAGTATGGTGTGCGCCGGGATATACCATATAAGTTAGACCCAGTTGCCTAATTCGGTTTAATCGCTGAAACAAAGGCTGATTAATTAGGTCGAAAATGAATTCATCGGGAATTGTAATAAAACCGTATACAGGATCGTTTAGTATTTTGCGCTTATTCACCATTGTTGACAATTTATTGCTGCAAATTTCGTATTTTTGATGTTGGAATGAGAAACCCCACCGTCTAATACTCCAGTATTGCAAAGGTAGTGCATTAACCTGAAAAACAAAGAAAATGGACAAAAGAACACGAATTTTATGGATTGATGATGAAGTTTCTATTCTCAAACCTCATATTTTATTTCTTGAACAAAAAGATTACCACGTTTCTACTGCCAGTAATGGAAACGACGCTTTAGAGCTATTAAAAAAAGAAGATTTCGATATCATCTTTCTGGATGAAAATATGCCCGGCTTAACAGGCTTGGAAACACTGGTTGGTATAAAAGACCTAAAACCATCTATACCAGTTGTAATGATTACCAAAAGTGAGGAAGAGAGCATAATGGAAGATGCTATTGGCAGCAAAATTTCTGACTACCTTATTAAACCTGTGAACCCAAACCAAATTTTACTTTCATTAAAGAAAAATCTGGAAGACAAAAAGCTCATTCAGAAAAAAACCACCTCAAATTATCAAAGCGAATTTACCCGTTTAGGAATGGAAATATCGCCCTCTCTGAGTTGGAAGGAATGGATTCAATTGTATAAAAAGATTGTGTATTGGGAACTTGAGCTTGATAATAGTGGTGATAATGGAATGAGTGATATTCTTATTAACCAAAAAGACGAGGCAAATCGTGTTTTTTCTAAAATGTTTACGAAGAATTATATTGGTTGGTTAAATGATAAAGACGATAATAAGCCATTATTTTCGCATACTCTCCTAAGAGAAAAACTATTACCCCTTCTTCAAACCGAGGAAAAAGTGTTTCTGATTGTCATTGATAATCTTCGTTTAGACCAATGGAAAGTGATTCAGCCAGTTATTTCTGATCAATTCAGAGTTCAAAGCGACGATCTCTTTTTCAGCATTTTGCCTACAGCCACACAATATGCACGAAACTCACTATTTTCAGGCTTACTTCCGACAGAGCTCAAAAAACTTTATCCTCAATTCTGGACTGATGAAGACGAAGAGTCCTCAAAAAATCAGTTTGAAAGCGAATTATTAGGTGAATTTCTTAAGCGACGCGGCGTGAATATTAAATATAATTATTCAAAAATATTGAACCTTCGTGCGGGTCGCAAATACGCAGACTCTGTTAAAAGCCTAAAAAACAACAAACTAAATGTATTGGTTTATAATTTTGTAGATATGTTATCGCACAGCAAAACCAATATGGAAGTTATTAAAGAATTGGCAAGCGATGAATCTGCATATCGGTCAATTACCCGAAGTTGGTTCGACCATAGCCCACTTGCTGAAGTATTCAGCCATGTAGCAGATATGGGGGCCACTGTTTTACTCACAACTGATCATGGAAGTATTCGAGTGAAGAATCCTGTCAAAATATTAGGCGACAAACAGACCAATTCAAATATTCGGTTTAAATTTGGAAAAAATTTGAACTCAGCTAGCAAACACGTTTTTGACGTCAGAAATCCTGAAGATATATTCATGCCAAAGCCAAATATTAGCACCTCATACATGTTTTGTCAGGCTGACGACTATTTTGTGTACCCCAATAATTACAATTATTACGTAAATTTCTTCGCCGATTCTTTCCAACACGGGGGCATTTCCATGGAGGAAATTATTATACCGGCCATCACATTAGTTCCAAGATAAAATGAAAGAGCTACGCAGAGATATCAGCCTTAGCAATCTTGAAGACTTTGCAAAAGAAGTGTTAGAGACATACAAAACGAATAGAATATTCTCCTTTTATGGAGAAATGGGTGTGGGAAAAACCACTTTGATATCTAAACTGGTTAAATTGCTCACAGGAGAAGAAGCCAGCAGCCCAACTTTTTCTTTGGTCAATGTTTATAAGGGAGAAAGAACAACAGTAAATCATTTCGATTGTTATCGTATTGAAAACAGCAAGGATATCGAAAGCATTGGTTATGAGGAATTTTTCTACAGTGGTGATTACTGTTTTATTGAATGGCCTGAAAAAATTGAAACTTTAATTCCTCAAAGTGGTATTAAAGTATATCTTTCTGTTCATTCTAAAGACGAAATAAGAAGTGTTATCATAAAAACATAAAGCATGGGAGAATCAGGAAATTATAATCTTGGACCTGCTAGGCAACTAATGCCGGCCGAAGAACGTTTAGCCGTAAAACGCAAAAAGAACCAACTCAAAGTAGGCGTTCCCAAAGAAATTGCTTTTCAGGAACATCGTGTATCGCTGGCCCCGGACAGTGTAGGTATAATTGTAAACAACGGACACGAGGTATATGTTGAAAGAGGCGCTGGAGCAAAAGCACATTTCAGCGATCAGGAATATGCCGACGCAGGAGCCACAATATGCGAAACACCCACAGAGGTATATAAATCAGACATTATTCTTAAAATTGCCCCCCTCCTTCTGAATGAAATAAGCATGCTGGGAACAAGGCAAACTATAATTTCTGCCCTACATAACACAATGCAGGACAAAGAGTATTTTGAACAATTGATTAAGCATAAAAGCACTGCTATTGCTTTTGAATTTATTCAGAATAAAATTGGTATTTTCCCAGTTCTGAATGCAATGAGCGAAATTGCTGGATATGCTTCTATACAAATTGCAGCAGAATATTTAAGCAGAAACGACTTGGGCAAAGGCAAACTTCTTGGAAATATTGCCGGTGTTGCTCCTGTTGAAATTGTTGTTTTGGGTGCTGGAACTGTTGCTTTGAATGCAGTTAAAGCGGCTCTGGGATATGGAGCATCAGTGAAAGTGTTTGACAATAAAATCTACAAATTACGCAATCTACAACAGAAATCGGGTTCGCAAATCTTCACATCCATCATTAACCCCAAAGTACTGTCAAAAGCACTTAATTCGGCCGATGTAGTCATAGGAGCTTTACACTCGCAAGAGGGCAGAACTCCATGTGTTATTACAGAAGACATGGTAAAAGAAATGAAATCGGGTGCCATTATTATTGATGTCAGTATTGATCAGGGTGGTTGCATAGAAACATCGCATATAACCAATCATCATGAGCCAGTTTTTGTTAAACATGAGGTAATACATTATTGTGTCCCCAATATACCTTCCATGGTCCCGCAAACAGCAAGCTATGCACTAAGCAATTTCTTTACAACTGTTTTAGTGGATGCTGGCGAGGAAGGTGGTATTGAGCATTACTTAAAAACGCATCCCGCTTTACGACAAGGTATTTATTTATTTAATGGATACCTCACTAAACAAAACATTGCTGAAAGTTATAATCTTAAATTCAAGGATTTAGACTTATTACTGGCCGCTTTTCAAATGTAAAAATATGAAATACATTTTTATTCTTGTTGTAGCCCTAATAAGCACAAATATTCGTGCGCAAGAAATGCAATATGGTGTTTCGATTGGACCTGCCCAAATGTTTTATGATCAGTTGGTTAATGATGAAGGAACAGGAAGTCCATCTATTCGTTTTAATAATAAACTGAATTTTTCAGCTGATTTTCAGTATTATTACACGCTTCGCGAAAACCTTTATCTGCGTAGTGGCTTGCATTTAATTTATGCTCCATATTTGCAAACCCAGGTTGCCACATCTTCTTATTCAAGTATGTATCCAAATAATGGAGAAGCCGGAAATATTTCTGTGTTTTTCTTCTCCATTCCAGCAATGCTCTCTTATGAAGTTCCTATTAATGATAATGCTGTTATGATTTCTTTAGGCATTGAAAAAACATACGTTTCTGAAAAATTCTTTCAAGATCCGGGATCAGCTTTTTATCCAGGTATTAATTTCAGAGCTGGTGCTATGTACCTATATTATAAGAGTGAAAACTTTCAATTTAGCGTTGAACCTTGGGTCAAGTATTTTCTTTTCACACCCGAATATACAAAGGGCTCCCTGTTTTCGATAGGCATTCAATGTGGTGTTAGATTCAATCCTTATGCCGATAAGTAATATAGATTGATGATTTATTGATCTAAACCTTATTTGATTAGCCTCGATTTGATTTTCGGTCAAATATTTAGAAATAATATACTATCAACCCAAGCGTTGTAAAAAATCCTTTACTTTTGTAAGCAGACAAACAAAAACATGAAAAGCATACCTCGACTTCTAAAACTTTTGAAAGGTTATTGGGGCAAAGTAGCACTCTACATTTCTTTCAATGTTCTAACTGTTATATTCTCCCTGTTTTCTATCGCAATGGTTATTCCTTTTTTGCGCATTCTTTTTGGTCTCGACCAATTTGTGCACGAAATGGTTCCCTTTGAATTTAGCCTTTCTTCCATTCAGCATAATCTGAATTATTTTATAAGTGGTCTTATTCAAAATTATGGCGAAACAAATACTTTAATTTACACCTGTTTTGTTATTGTTGTTCTTTTCCTTTTTAGAAATGTCTTTACTTATCTTTCAAGCTATTTTATTGCTCCGGTTCGCCAGGGAATTGTAGAAGATATGCGCAATAAGATGTATCGCCGCATTCTGGATTTACCTATTTCTCACTTTTCTGATGAGCGCAAAGGAGATATTATGAGTCGCATGTCGGCAGATGCTCAGGAAATAGACGTTAGTGTTATGTCTTCCATACAAGTTTTATTTCGCGACCCTATTGTTATTATCGTGTACCTAGGAAGTTTATTCTTAATGAATTTTTCACTAACCCTTATCATTCTTGGAATGTTACCTGTTATCGGGTTTTTATTGGGAAAAATTGGACGTTCTCTGAAAAAGAAATCGAAAAGAGGACAGGAGCGTCTTGGTTTACTTACCTCAATAATTGAAGAGACTTTGCACGGTTTACGTATTATCAAAGGCTTTAATTCAGAAGAATTTGCCTATGAAAAGGCCTCAGGAGTGAATAGAAAATATACAAGTTTAATGGTGAAAATTTTTCGCCGTCGAAATCTGGCTTCACCATTAACAGAGTTCATCTCTATTTTGGTGCTGGTTGTAATTCTTTTTTATGGAGCCCAAATAGTAATGGATGCCGAAACCGCTTTTACACCTGAAGCATTCATTGCATATATTATGATTTTCTCACAGATTATTCCTCCTGCAAAAAGCTTCTCTTCTGCCTATTATAATATGCAGAAAGGGATGGCATCTCTTGACAGGGTGGAAGAATTAATTTATGCAGATATCAAAATAAAGGATCCTGACAATCCAAAAAAACTCGATTCATTTACAAACAAAATCAGCTATAAAAATGTTAGTTTTAAGTATGCTGACGATTATGTTTTAAAAAACGTTTCTCTTGATATTCCTAAAGGTAAAACTATTGCAATTGTTGGACCATCGGGTGCGGGAAAATCGACTATGGTAGATTTACTTCCACGCTTTTTTGATGTTTCTGCTGGCATAATATCCATCGACGATTTATGTATTCGAGACATGAACATGTACGATCTGCGTCAACTTTTTGGAATTGTAAATCAAGAGCCTATTTTATTCAACGATACTTTCTTCAATAATATCGCTTTTGGAATGCCAGATGCAACAGTAGAAGAGGTAGAAAAAGCGGCAAGAATTGCAAATGCTCACGAGTTTATTATGGATGTTCCCGGTGGTTATCAAGCAGGAATTGGAGATCGCGGCGGCAAATTATCGGGCGGACAACGACAAAGAATTAGTATTGCTCGTGCCGTATTGAAAAATCCACCCATTCTTATACTCGACGAAGCAACTTCTTCCCTTGATTCTGAGAATGAAAAACTTGTACAAGACGCACTCGATCGCCTTATGAAAGATCGTACTTCGATCGTTATTGCCCACCGCCTTTCCACCATTGTTAAAGCTGATAAAATTGTGGTGCTTAGTGAGGGAGAAATCGTGGAACAAGGCAGACACGATGAACTGCTGAAAGTAGCAGGACATTACAAAAAGCTTTACGATCTTCAGATGTTTGCGTAGGTTATCTAAAACCATAAAACGCTGTACTGATATTATTTTATGTTTTCATCAATAACTCTGCTAATCTGATGCTTAAACCAAGCTGTTGATGCAAGCTTCCCTCTTTTTAAATTATACTTGTTTATGTATGAATTATTACCAAATCTGTTCTGTTTTCCATTCAGTTGGGAACCCCATTTCTTTACAATCGACTAAATTGCAAGAACCTAAAAGCGATTTCAATTCAGCAACAAAGCTGCTATTTGGACTTATTATTCTTGTAAAATAATTCACACAACACAACTGTGCATAAAGCTTGTTATCATAAATATTTCTGTTATTAATGAAAGTATTGCTTGTATTGTACGGTATTATAGGCACAATTGTAAAGCGGCGATTCCATAAACGGCTATGGTGTGCACAGATATTTCGTAAGCCGGCAAAAGCATGCATCCAACTTTCCAAAATCATTGGGTTTGGCAAACCAAATTCTTTTGCCACTTTCTTTTTCTCAGAGCCGTTGTTGAGGTTTCCATAGAGTTTGCTTAATAAACCCATAGAGATTACTTCAAGACTCATCCATGCAGGTGGATATTTTGGTGTAACATAGGTGCTTTTATAATGGGCAATGAATGTTTCACTTGAACGATCTACTTCTTCATATAATGCATCAATATTTTGTCGAAAAAGTAACGTTTTCTATACAGGGCTAAGTTTTCATGCCAATGGCTACCATTTTTTAATGAAAATATATTGATGATTTTTGTGCGCAGTGCAATTTCTATTTTCTCTATTGCATTAAAAACCAAAATGCGCAAACGTCGATCAAAAATGTAAAGATTAATAATGTCTTCAAATGAAACACCTTTAATAAATGGATGATTGGGATCAGAATTATCCTGAAAAGGGTATGTATATGCTCTTAGCCTGTAATAGCTAATATTGGATAAATAATTTGCTGCTTTTTGTTCATCATGGAATATTAATCCGCGTTCTTTAAGCCTAGTAATTTGGTCGGAAATAGATAAGGGAGCTTTGCTGTATTTCATAAACTTAATTGCTATAAAATCGAAAACCCACCCGGGTGCGCTGTTCAAATGGGAAGCGTGGTGAGTCTTATTGCTTGCAAATATAATCAATCGTTGCATAAATACAATGATTAATCTAAGATTTAACAAAAAACACGAGAAAAAAAGCACCTCCGTTTCCAGAGATGCTTCTGCATGTAAAAACCAATCAAATATGCCTATGCAATATTGGCGGTCAAATCATTAGCCACTAGTTCAAAAACTACACGGGTATAACCCTCTTCAGAAGTATAATAACGACGGCGAATTTTACCTTTCAGGTTTACTAAACTACCCTTATTCACATATTGCATGGCATGATCGGCAAGGCGATTCCATGTTACAATGGGATGCCACATAGTGATGCGTGTCCACTCGCCTTGAGCATTCTTAATATCCTCATGCGTAGCCACGCTAAATGATGCCACTTTGTTTCCATTGTCAAATGTTTTGATCTCCGGACTAGCACCTGCATATCCGCATAACTCCACGTAATTGCGCTCAGGATTCTTTTTTGCGTTTTGCTTTTCATTAAGGTTCAACGGATCATTTACTGTTTCAAGATCCTTTGCGTTTTCAACATTTTTTACGCTTTCTGATTTCATTTCATTCTTTTTCATGTGTGTAAAGTTTTAATAGTTTGAAAAAAGTTGTTTTTGTTTGTCGGTAAATCAAATCGACAATGCAAAGGAACAACAGCCTTAAACAACTACTCGGTTAATAATCAATTACTTTCGATAGTAATGGTTTGTAATTATTTGTTGTCGAATAAAATGAGTAAAATCGTACCTTTATGAAAACTTGACCCGTTGTGCGGTTAAAATGCTCAACTCGCTATTATAAATTACTGATTTTTAACACCTTGGTGTTTTGTCACAAAATTTGCGCATTTTTGAAAACACCGTTCTGCGTTCAAATTGTTCGCCAAAACAGAATTTACTATAATTAATAGCCCCGCATTTCATACTAAACCGCTAACAAGATTAATATAATGAAATCTTTTAGCTGGCTTAGATAATGCCGCCTGTCTATCAATCTTAATACAAAAACAAAGTGAATTATATTAAGAACCTTGATAGCGGGGCGGTATTGCGTAGCTCATACGGGGCTATTAATATTCGTCCCCTTCGGAGTCGGCATTGGAACAGCATTTCAAAAATGAGTCTGCGAATTAAATGAAACTTTCATATTAGAATTCAAACCACACAATGGGTAAAACTTGTAATTTATGCATCTTCATTTTGTATATTTGTTTAAATCAAAAAGAACTGATTATGAAAAGAAATTCGATAATTGTTTTACTACTAGGAATAGTATTTTTATCAGCTAGCACAGGCTGTAATGACGGTGGCAAAGTCCAAAACGAAGTCAAATCTCTTATTACATTAAAAGATGGAATAAAAAGCGAGACAGTGCTTCCAGACTCTCTTAACCTACCCCTTATGGGACTGAATCACACGGAAGGCTCTGTTTCATCATTAGAAATGACTTTTCTCGACACCATAGACAATATGGAATATAAGCTTAGTATTATTCTTCCGGCCTGTCCTAAATTTTCAAGCAGATATAAAAATGGTGGAGGATTGGAGTTTAATATTGATAAATTCCCTTACACTATTAGCGGAGAAGACTATCAACCCTACCCCAATGCACTATATGAAACACCTGAAGAAGTGCGATGCGTTTTTGAAATGCGAAACACAACAACCAAAGAGTATAATTACGAGTTTTTCGAGTTAACAGAACTCAGAATTGATGAAGCTTTTGAGAAAGACATGAAAATTACATTCCGGTTTACTTTTCTAGCCTCATCAGAGTTTTATGACGCAGCGTTTACCGTAGACATAACTGAATGCGAATATGAAATGATTGAGGTGGATTAAGATAAAGTAACAATGGAAATTGGAAAAGTAAAAAGTTTGTGTTGGTCTTACTTTTTGCTTCTTAATTTTTCAATTTTACTTCGCTACTCGCACCATTTCTTCACGTCATCGAGCGAAGGCATAGCAATATCGAGTTTTAGCTTTTTGCGCTTTCCGCCCAGATCATTGAATAATTTATTGGGATTCATGGCTTTGAGTTCATCAATAGTCAGAATTCCCAATTGTGGCATTACATCAGCCCAATCTGCATTTACTCCGGCATCAATAAAATCTGAAGTAGTGGCCATTGCTACTTTTTTCTCTGGTTTCATCTGAGGAAAGAAAAGAACATCCTGAATAGAATGACTATTGGTCATAATCATGGCTAAGCGATCAATTCCGATTCCAAGTCCGGCAGTAGGTGGCATTCCCAGCTCAATTGCCTTTAAGAAATCCTCATCCAGCATCATGGCTTCTTCGTCGCCGCGTTTTCCTAATTCGAGTTGATCTTCAAAGCGTTTGCGCTGATCAATGGGATCGTTAAGCTCACTATATGCATTGCAAATTTCTTTTCCGTTTACTACCGCTTCAAAGCGTTCAACCAGTCCGGGAACAGAACGATGTTTTTTTGCCAGAGGCGACATCTCAACCGGATAATCCATAATGAAAGTTGGCTGAATCAGTTTTGCTTCAACCGTTTCGCCAAAAATTTCATCAATGAGTTTGCCCTTTCCCATACTATCGTCGGTTTCTATATTGAGTTTCTTGGCTGTGTCGCGCAGAGTAGCTTCATCCATTCCGGAAACATCAACACCGGTGTATTCCTGAATGGCTTCAAACATGGTTAATCGTTTCCAAGGCCGCTTGAAATTAATATCATGCTCCCCAACTTTCACAATGGTTCCGCCAGTAATATCAATGGCAATTTTTTCCACCATTTCTTCCACGGTTTCCATCATCCAGATATAATCTTTATACGCCACATAGAGTTCCATTTGAGTAAACTCAGGGTTATGGAAGCGATCCATTCCCTCATTACGGAAGTCTTTTGCAAACTCGAAAACACCATCGAAACCACCAACAATAAGTCTTTTTAGATACAATTCGTTGGCAATTCGCATATACAAAGTCATATCGAGCGAATTATGGTGCGTCTTAAACGGGCGTGCCGCAGCTCCGCCATAAATGGGTTGCAAAATTGGGGTTTCCACTTCGAGATAACCCTTATCGTTGAGATAATTCCTCATAGAAGCTACCAATTTAGAGCGGTCCATAAAGGTTTTCTTCACTTGTGGATTCACAATAAGATCGAGTGAACGATTACGGTAACGCTGCTCAGGATCGGTAAATGCATCGTAAGTTTTATCGTCGGCTTCTTTTACAATGGGAAGTGGCTTAAGGCTTTTGCTCAGCAAGGTAAATTCCTGCACATGAACAGTAATTTCGCCCATTTGCGTAGTAAAAACGAAACCTTTCACACCAATAATATCACCAATATCGAGGTGGCGTTTAAAAACGATATTATATAAAGTTTTATCCTCTTCGGGGCAAAGGTCATCGCGGCGAAAATACACCTGAATGCGGCCTTCTGAATCTTGTAATTCCACAAAAGAAGCAGCACCCATAATGCGGCGGCTCATGATGCGACCTGCAATCGATACAGATTTAAACTTATCTTCATTTTCTGGAAATTCCTTAAGAATCTCAGAGCTGCAGGTTGTAATTTCGTACTTGGCTGCCGGATAAGATTCTATGCCTAATTCCGTCAATTGCTTCAGCGATTCGCGACGCTGAATTTCCTGTTCTGATAAGTGCATCATGATTCAAAATTTTTGCAAAGATAAAGAATAGTGGAAAGTAGACGGGGAAACAAGGAAAGGAAATGCCACGAATTTGTAAATTCTTCCGCTAAAACCCTTTTACTCCCAGAAATCACACTCGAGTGTTTTGATTTTCCATAAACCATAAATCAAAACCACTAAATGCATAAATAATTCGTGGTTTATTCCGCTTAACCAGCATAAAAAGACAGGTGTTTTTACCCACATCAATCCGTCAATAATACTGATGTTTGGGAAGGCTGTATTTCCGAATTTTACAGCTCATCAAAACAAAATCATCATGAAAGCTTTATTAATTCTATCCGTTTTTCTTTGCAGTACATTATTTCTGAATGCTCAGGATAATATTTACGCCTATTATTCATTAAGTACAGATTATTCTGTCAGCACAACAAAAAAGAACAATCCGGCGCCTATTGTGCACATCTATGAAAACGACCCAATAACTAAAATTACCATTAACCCGGTAACTGATATTCTGGTTGTAGAAACAAAGGACTATGCCAATAACGACATCCTTCTTACCAATGAAGATGGTGCTGTTTTAGTTTCTATTACCGTTAAAGAAGATCAGGACACCTATAAATTTGATTTATCGGCCTATGATGCAGAAATATTATACCTAATGACCAATGGAAACCGCGGGTTGTTTATGTATACTATTGACATCACAGGGGAGTAAATTTTAACCATTACAACCGGAAAGGCTGCAATTCAGCTTTGTTATAAGCAATTTTCAGTGTTTACTTTATGCCATTTTTTTGCGGTCTACGGTTTTGGTCTTGACGAAATTAATATTGACTCAAATCATTATCACCATGAAAACAATTACTTTATCATTTGGGTTTCTTTTAAGCACCATTTTTTTGATGGGTCAAAACAACTGCCTCGATTTTGATGGGAATAATAAGTATTCAATCACACAAAACTTTTATTCCGAGTTTAATGGCACCTCTCGAACTATTGAGTTATGGTTTTATGCAGAAAGTGCAGGTGTTATTTTGTCAGAACAAGGCAACACAACGCTAGACTTTGGATGGTTTGATTCACAAATAGAAATCCTTGCTACGGGAGAAGTAAGAGTCGCTGTATGGAACGTTGGTTCTGGATTAACGGAAAATCCTGTTGGATTTGTTAGTTTTAATACATGGAATCACCTTGTTTTACGCTACAACTGTATTGGTCAGCTAGATGGATTTTTAAATGGAATTGAATCGAAAACCAATACAGCTGTTACGATTTCTATGCCTTCAACCGGAGAACTATATTATGCAATTGCCGGATATACAGTTAGCAATATGGGCAGTAATGCCTGGTTTAATGGAAAAGTAGATGAAGTGCGACTTTGGAATGATGTACGTACTGAAGAAGAGATTCGACAAAACATGTATCGCGAGCTTCCTAATCCGGCAGGTGAATCCAATCTGATAGCATATTATAAATTTAATGAAACATCTGGGAGTACATGTTACGATTCTAAAAATAGCTATAATGCAACATTAACCAATATGACAGGCACCGAATGGCAAACTTCATCAGCAATGTATGGTTCCAAAAACTGTTTAGAGTTTGATGCAACAAATGATTATATTGAAGTACCAACATTAAGCTCTCCTTTTTCTCAGGGTACAATTAGTTTTTGGATTAAACCAAAAGCAACACCTACAAATCATGCAAGGGTGCTTTCAGATTACTGGGATGATGATGAAATTTATCTTTTCAGTGGGGCAGGAAATGTAGCAACCTGGCATATGATTAGCGGAGACGAATTAATGTCGTCAGATCCTTTACCAAATAATACATGGACACATGTTGCCATTACAATGGATAATACCAGCTCTAAGCTTTATATAAATGGAGTTTTAGATGATGAGTCGGGTGCGGCCGACACCTATATTTCATCGGATTTTGAGATTGGCGGTTATAGCACAAGTGGCAATTATGAAGTTGTTAATGGATATCTGGATGAGTTCTGCATATGGAGTACCGTTCTAACTCAAGAGGAAATACGTGAATACATGTGTAAAAACCTCACAGGAAATGAAGCCAACCTTCTCCTTTATTATAGCTTGAATAATTCTTCCGGCACAACTGTTCAGGACTTTTCAGGAAACGGAAATGATGGAACATTAACAAATATGGATGCCAATACAGACTGGGTAACTTCATCTGCTTTCAACACCTGGCTCAGTACAAATTCAAGTGATTATTCAACAGCTTCAAACTGGAGTCTGGGAACGGTGCCCTCCTCTACAGACAATATCGGTGTTTATGGCTATTCCGGTGGAGAAGAATTAACTTTTAGTGGTACTCCAACAATAAATAATCTATTCATTTCTTCTACAGCAAGTCCTGTTTTGGGATCAAACATTACTGTAAATGGAAATCTAATCATGGAATCCAATGTGGATTTGAACGGAAACACTGTAAACCTTGGAATGGATGCCAATTTAATTGAAGAAAACGGCCTTTTCTATGGAAACAGTGGAAAAATAATCACAACAAGGGTTCTGAATGGCAGCATTACTGCGATCAATGAAAATATTGGAGGAATAGGGGCTGAAATAACCTGTGCGGCTGATATGGGAAGCACTGTAATTGAACGACATCACTCTGCCATTGGCAGTCAGTCTGGAATTGACGGAATTACAAGATATTATGTTATAAGCCCTGCCAATAACAGTGGGCTAAATGCCACGCTGGTTTTTCACTATGATGATTCAGAGCTTAACGGAAATACAGAATCTGGACTTGTTCTGCACAAATCTACTGATGCCGGCACAACATGGAATGAAATTGGGGGAACAATTAATACAACAGAAAACACCATTACCTTCAGTAACACTGACGGTTTTAGCTGGTGGACTGCTGCACAAAGTGGCACAGTATTACCTGTTGAATTAATTTCTTTTAGTGGAAAATGGGTAAATCAAAGTGTAAATCTTCATTGGGAAACAGCCTCTGAAACAAATGTTGCCTATTTCAGAGTGTACAGAAGCTCAGATAATATTAATTATGAGCCACTTACAATGATATCTGCAGCAGGTAACAGCTCTCAAACGCACCATTATGGTTTATCTGATCAAAATGTGCAATACCATACAAATTATTATTACTACTTGAATGAAATGAGTTTCGACGGGCAGGAATACCAATGTTCCCCTACAATTTTGGTAAGAGAAAACAATTCGGAAAACTCCAATTTTAATGTATTTCCAAACCCTTTTGATAATCAGATTTATCTTGAAAGTTCAGAAAACATTCAATTGCTGGAAATGTACAATAGCTCTGGAAAAGAAATACCCGTGACTATTAATTTTGAAGACAATGCAGCCAAAATTCAGCCTCAAATGACTCTGCCAACAGGAGTATATCTGTTAAAAATATACACTTCTAATGGCGTAGAAAACCACAGTATAATTAAGAAATAGAATCTACTATTTCCGCGCAGCAATCAGAATGTCAAGCATTTTAATTGCCGCTTCTGAAATAACTGTTCCTGGGCCAAAAACAGCCATGGCACCTGCTTTAAAAAGAAAGTCATAGTCTTGGTGAGGAATAACACCGCCCACAATTACCATAATATCTTCGCGACCATGCTTTTTTAGCTCTTCAATGATTTGTGGAACCAAGGTTTTGTGTCCTGCTGCAAGACTAGAAACACCCACAACATGAACATCATTTTCCACAGCCATACGTGCAGCTTCGGCAGGAGTCTGGAAAAGCGGTCCAATATCTACATCGAAACCAATATCGGCATAACCGGTAGCCACCACTTTGGCGCCACGATCGTGACCATCCTGCCCCATTTTGGCAATCACGATTCTCGGACGACGACCATCAAGTTTTTCAAACTCATCGGCCATTTCCATAGCTTTTTTAAAGCTTTCGTTATTTTCACTTTCTGCTGAATACACGCCTGATATGCTTCTGATAACAGCTGAATAACGCCCAAACACCTCTTCCATTGCAGTGCTGATTTCGCCAAGAGTTGCTCTCTTTCGGGCAGCATCTACAGCTAAATCAAGCAAATTACCCTGGCCAGTTTTGCAGGCTTCTGTAATGGCAAACAATGCATGTTCTACAGCTTTATTATCACGTTTTTCTTTAATTTCATTGAGTCGTTTGATCTGAGAATCGCGAACCGCAGTATTATCTACTTCCAACGTTTCAATTGGATCTTCTTTCTCCAAACGATATTTATTTAGACCCACAATGGTGTCTTTCTTGCTATCGATACGCGCTTGTTTGCGAGCAGCAGCTTCTTCAATACGCATTTTCGGAATTCCGGTTTCAATGGCTTTGGCCATTCCACCCAGCTCTTCCACTTCCTCAATCAATTTCCATGCATTGTGAGCTAGTTTATGAGTAAGGTATTCTACATAATAAGAACCGGCCCATGGATCAACGCCTTTGCAGATGTCGGTTTCTTCCTGAATGAAGATTTGTGTATTCCTGGCAATTCGCGCAGAAAAATCAGTTGGAAGTGCAATCGCCTCATCGAGAGCATTGGTATGTAGGCTCTGTGTATGACCTAAAGCAGCAGCCATAGCCTCAACGGCAGTACGTGCCACATTATTAAACGGATCCTGCTCTGTTAAACTCCATCCTGAAGTTTGTGAGTGGGTACGTAATGCCAATGATTTTGGATTTTCGGGATTGAATTGTTTCACAATTTTCGCCCAAAGCATACGTGCTGCACGCATTTTGGCAATTTCCATAAAATGATTCGTTCCAATTGCCCAGAAAAATGACAATCGAGGGGCAAATTTATCTACTGGAATTCCTGCTTCAATTCCTGTGCGGAGATACTCAAGCCCGTCGGCCAAAGTATATGCCATTTCGATATCGGCAGTAGCTCCGGCTTCCTGCATGTGGTATCCACTAATAGAAATACTGTTGAAGCGAGGCATTTTCTGAGAAGTGTACTCGAAAATATCTGCAATAATCTTCATTGAAGGCTTTGGCGGATAAATATAAGTGTTGCGCACCATAAATTCCTTGAGAATATCATTCTGAATGGTTCCGCTAAGTTGTTCGGGAGTTACACCCTGCTCTTCTGCAGTTACAATATAAAATGCCATAATCGGAAGTACAGCTCCGTTCATGGTCATGGAAACAGACATTTCGCCAAGTGGAATCTGATCGAAGAGTATCTTCATGTCTTCAACAGAGTCGATGGCCACACCGGCTTTCCCAACATCGCCTAGCACTCGCTCATTATCGCTATCGTAACCACGGTGGGTTGCAAGATCAAACGCTACAGAAAGACCTTTCTGCCCTGCACGCAGATTGCGACGATAAAATGCATTTGATTCTTCTGCAGTACTAAATCCTGCATATTGACGAACTGTCCACGGACGCATGGCATACATGGCTGAATAAGGACCGCGTAAAAATGGTGCAAGACCGGCTGCGTAATTCAAATGCTCCATTCCTTCCAAATTTTCTATACTGAAAACAGGAGGCACAAGAATTTTTTCAGGCGTTTCCATGTCCTTTCCAGACTTGTTTTTCAAGTCTGCGGACGTTCCAAAATCTAAAGATATATTTTTAAAATCCGGTTTCATAATTCACTTGTTTACTGAATAGACAAAATCTGATGAAATTTCTGGATCATTTCCAGTGCATTGCTACGCATATGAATGAAGTCATCAATGCCAGCGGCACGGAATTTTTCCTCATTTTCGCTCGGGCTTCCGGCAATCAGAATGGCTTTATAGCCTCCTACAGCTTTCACTGCTTCAAGGTATTGCATTCCGGTTTCGAGATATTCCTCATCGCTGCTGCAAAGAACAACCATGTCGGGTTTGATTTCCTGCATTAGTTTTGAAACTCCGGCTGGATTTTCACAAATCAATGATTCAATTTTATATCCACCAACACCAATGAAATTACTGGAGAACATGGCTCGTGCATTTCGCATGGAAGGGTGTCCAAATTGCAACATCAGTGCAACCGGGCGTTTGTTTCCGGCTTTTGCATAAGCATCGCAACGATATCTGAGGTTCTCAAACGACTCTGCTCCGCGATGCATCTCTAAAGCATTGCCTACGGCAGTTTTCCTTTGAGGATAAACTTGATCTGTTGAAAACTCTTCTGTCAGATTCGGGTAATTATTTATTCCAACATATACTTTACGGCGAGAAGAAATCAGTTTTTCGCGTTGTGTGCGCATGTTTTCAATTTCAGACTTGATAAATCCATCAGTCATTGCTTTCAAAAAACCACCTTGCTCTTCAATTTTCAGAAATTCAGCCCAGGCTTTTTCCGCAAGCATTTTGGTTAGATTCTCGATATAATATGAGCCAGCAGAAGGATCGGCAACTTTATCAAAATGTGATTCTTCTTTCAACAAGAGCTGTACATTTCGCGCAATTCTGTCGCCAAATTCGCTGTCACCACCCAGTACAAAATCGTGCGGTAAAACTGTAATTTCGTCCACACCCCCGATAGCAGCCGACATGGCTTCGGTAGTGTTTCTGAGCATATTATTATACAGATCGTAAACCGTTTTATTATACAAAGATGAAACTCCGCGAACACGAATTTTCTGCAGCTCGGCATTTTTGGTATATTGTTTTGCAATATTAGCCCATAATAAACGCACGGCTCTGAACTTCGCAATTTCCATGAAATATGAAGGTCCCATGCTCAGACTCATACGCATGCGAGGCAAAATATTCTCAACTTCACATCCTTTTTCTGTTAGTTGGTTGATGTATTCAACCGCTGAGGCAAGAGAGAATGCCAGTTCCTGTGAAGCATGTGCTCCGGCATTGGCAAAATGTTGCCCGTTGATATTAATTAACCTGAAATTTGGCAAATCCTTTTTCAAGAGATCTAGCAGACAAACCAGCTCATTCATATTATCGTCGTGGCTATTGTAAAAATCGCCATTGAGCAGATAATACCCAAAAGAATCGAAATTGAAAGAACCGCTAACCTTTTCGGCATCAATATTTTGGCGTGCAAACTCCTTGCGAAGAAGATCGGCCAGAATACTGTATGTATTGGCTGAATGAAAGTGAAGATATGTCTCAGTCAGATCAATGTTTTTCAGTAAAAAAGCAAGATCTTCGGCGTTATTTACCTGATCGATGCCGAACGAAAGTCCTTCTGCACCACGATCAACAGCCTGAACAGCCCTTTTATTGGCCTCTTCAAGAGAGGGGCTATTTATTTGCTGAATAATTTGCCAATTATTGTATTCCGCTTCATTTCCACGCACAAAGGGAAATGCACCCGGTGCGGTATTTACCGAAAGATTTTCAAGATCTTCCTGTCTGTAATACGGCTGAACTTTCAAACCTTCTTCGGTTTTCCAAACCAGTTTTTTTTCGAAATCAGCACCTTTGAGATCGGCATTGATTTTTTCCTTCCATTCGCTGCTGCTTATGGGCGGAAATTCATGAAATAAGAGATTATCGCTCATCAGATTAATCTTTACTGTTGAAATTCGCGGCAAAGGTAATATTTTTTGACACGAAACCCTGATTATGAAAAGATTTCTTGTGTTTTTTGAATGAAGTTGTTAATATTTTAACTGGTTCTAAACTAGTTGGTTTTCATTTTCGATGATTCCTAGCCATAGAATCCTTTCATGCTCGGCTTAAGTGGCATGAAAACAAAATCAAAAGCTAAGTTTGGGCTAATCTTCCGAATATTATTGGGTTTTTAAAATGCATTTCATACTTTTGGCGAAATAAAATACACAGAAATGAAACTCAAAGAAACTATTGGAAAGCATTTTCCTCGAAGCATAAAAAACATTTATAAAAAACAAGAAAGTAAACGGCTGTGTAAAAAACATAGTGGAGAATTAGTTCTTTGCCCAATTTGTAACTCCACATTTGATATTTTTGGGGATTTTGGAATAAAAAACAGAGAAAATGCACGTTGTTACAAATGTGGTTCGTTTGAAAGACATCGTTTACTCTATTTATATCTAACAGAATTAGGGTTTTTTAATACCACAAAAAAAATTAAGCTATTACATTTTGCTCCTGAAAAGTCATTTTATGATATATTTTCAAAAATGGAAAACATTGACTATTTTCCCTGTGATTTAGCACTTAAAAGATATAAATACTCCAATGGTGCAACTATTCACAAAGTAGATATTACCGCTATACCTTTTGAAAACGACTCGTTCGATTTCATTATTTGCAATCACGTTTTAGAACATATCCCCAATGACAAATTGGCTATGGACGAATTATATAGGGTGATGAATAACGGTGGTAATGGGTATTTTCAAGTACCAATTGATTATAGTCGGGAAAAAACCTACGAAGATTTTACAATAATTAAACCTAAAGAAAGAGAAATTGCATTCGGGCAAAACGACCATGTTAGATACTACGGAAAAGATTACAAACACAGATTGACTCAAAGTGGCTTCAAAGTAAAAGAAGATGATTTTGTAAAGAGGTTCTCTGATGAAGAATTGTTTAAATATGGATTAGATAAAAATGAGCTCATATATTTTTGTGAGAAATAACTGCCTCTAATCAATTAATCGCCCCCTCCCAATGTTTAATTCGTCTGAGACAAGAGTAGCTGTTTGTATTTCTTATTAGATTAATATTTTCTATTGAAATTAGCGGACAAGGGAATATTTTTTGTTACGAAACCCTTACTATGAAAAGATTTCTTGATGAAAAGACTTGAAATGTTAATTTCTTAACTGCTTAGGCGTAACAATACTAATAAAGCGTCAAACTCCCGCCCGTAATATTCAAATTAATGAATTGTGTAGGGCTTGCCGGGCTATTATAATATTTATAGTGCTCGGTTTTGACATCCAAAGTATCGCTTTGAAAGTTTAATGTGGAGGGAAAGACCGTACGGGTTTTCTCTATCTCGCATTGAATGGAGGGCACGCTTATGGTTGGAATACCTATACTAATATCGCCTGATGAGGCAATCAAACTCAGTCTAGTAAATTCCGAGCCAATTTTCTTAATGCTTACATCTCCAAAAAAAGTTTTTAATACGCATTCATTGTCGAGCAAATTGATAATAAAAGTACTGAAATTGCCACTACCACTAAGACTGCCAACACGCTGAAGCATAAATTTATCGCGTTTGGACTCAACGGAAAGATTATCAACGACCTGAATGTCAATCTGAGCACCACGGCTTTCTATATAGGCTTTAGCCATGCTATCGATATTAACCTGAGTCATATCGACCAAAATTGTAGCATCTTCAATAGATCTTGCACGAAGCGTTCCTCCACGCATATCAATCTTGGTTTTCCCCTCAAGCACGCCTACAATTAAATCTCCGCCGGATAAGGTAATGTCTACATTCCCCACATACTCATTTACAACTACGTTTCCATAGGCATTTTCGATATGAAGACTTAATCCTTGAGGAACAAAAACTTCGTAATCAATGCGAATATTCTTTGAGGAATTGAATACATTTTTGGTAAACATTTTAAAATCGGTTTTGAAATTATTTTCATTGCCATTAAAAATACTGCTCACTTGAATTATGTATGCTGATTTCGAAAATTGAACATCCATTTCCATGAGTTGTTCTTCGGCTTCATATTCCTTTTTATCGGAAGCAGATAAATGCACTTTAAAAATAATGGAGTCATTCTCTGAAGGAAAAACCCGAATATCACCATACTTATTGCTGATGTGCAATTCTGTGTATTTCTCGGCTAGATAAGACTGATAGTATGACTTCTCTTTGGTGAAATTCTGTGCTATAGCTTCTTGCGCAAAAAAGAAACTAAGAATTAATATTATGAGTTTCGTTTTCATGTTAATTGCTTTTTGAGAATGCATATTCTTCAGTTAACTGATCGAGCATCATATCTAAAATATCGATGCTCTGGCGGTAGTTTTGAATCATTTCTTCCATTACTGTGGCCACATTTACATTGTCATATAAATCGCGTTGAGAATGTGCATTTAATGTGTCAATCAAAGCCAGTTCTTCATTTATCTGGAAAAGAATGTTGGGATCATTGGAAGAAACATTGTATAAAGCGTCTCTGCGTTTCCGAATTTCGGCCTTATAGTAGTCGCTGATTTCGGCAAACATTAATTCATCTTCAGAAGGCTGAGGTGTTGTTTCAGCAATAACTTGATTTGCTGAGTTATTTGCAATATATACTGTGTCTGTTTGCACGTTGGTGTTTTGAATCTGCAAGTTGAAACTGTTTTCATTGCGGGCAGTTTGAAAGACATAGTTTCGTGAAGACAAATTCATAGAAATAAGCCATGCGAGACCTGCTACCAAAACCAGGGAGGCGGCATAAGCTAAGGGATGATACATTAGTCTGCGTTTTGGAGTCTTTTGCTCCTGCAGATTCGGAATACTCTGCTCTATCCGGCTAAAGAGATCGCCCGGAGGGAGCTCATCGTCGAATTTCTCGCGATGCTTTCCGACAAATTTTTCAAGATTGTCTTTCATAATTTCCCGCATTTTCTATGAGTTCTTTAACTTTTCTTTTTGCCCGCATATATTGCGTTTTTGATGTCGATTCTGCAATATTCATAATCTGGGCAATTTCACCATGATCATACCCTTCAAAAAGGTAGAGATTCAGAATGGTGCGGCTGCCGCTTGGCAATAACTTCACCGCATCTTTAATTCGCTGAACTTCACGCGCCATGTCTTCTTCATTAAAATCAGGCTCCTTTTCTTCTGCTTCAAAAAACTCGTTGTCTTCTACAAAATCAAACTGGCTGTTTTTCGAATTCAGATAGTCGTAAGATTTGTACACCACAATGCGTTTTAGCCAGGCTCCGAATGTAGATTCATTTCTGAATTTATCAAGCGAGGTGAAGGCATCTGTAAAAGATTCCTGCAAAATGTCTTCGGCTATATGTGTTAATCCTGTCATACGTAAAGCAATATTATACATCGCTGCGGAATACAGGTTGTACAGTTGCATGAACGCCTTGCGCTCACCCTTACGGCACTGCTCAACAATTTCGCTGTGTTGATCTTTGTATTCCACGCTTTTTTTACTACTGATCTAAAGTATGATTGGAAATGTAAAGGTTGCAATTTATGCAGAAATATTCTTTTATTTAACTTTTTAATGGGGAAATGATTGATTGGGGTAATGGTTATTGGGGGAATGGTTAATGTGCTAATTAGGTTTGGTAGTCTTTGGGGGGGTTGCTTTGTTTTGGATTTCTTGTTTCCATAGGCTCTCCGACGAAAAACTAATCATTTTTGGGAGAACGAAGATTTGGGAAAATGACGAGATTTCCAAGGATTATTGACAGGGCTGCTGTCTGACATTCCAACGTCAGACGAAGACCACTTTTCACAAACTCGTCTGACATGGAACCGTCAGACAGTGAAGGGAAGACAAAATGTGGTCATTTGTAGAAAAACAAATGGTGACTTGATGTTGTCGGCGTAGATACAATCTGTGCAAATATGAATGTCGGATGTTAAAACAACAAAACCACCTTCCTCCTGAAGAGAAAAGTGGATTGCCCTTTACGTATTAGTAGTATCCGGAACTTTATGTTAGAACTTGTCGAAAGTTTTAGACGTTGTAAGTGGCTATACCTCCACTGCTCAAACCTTCAAGATTTTGGAAACCTTGAAGGTGGGGTGTTAAAAATAATAATTAATTAAAATAAATTATCGTTCCATAAATTTTATTATATTTGCAAAAACGAACG
>JAFGWG010000065.1 GCA_016937255.1 Bacteroidales bacterium | reverse complement strand
ACTAAAAAAGAGACGCAATGCCATGAATATGGGATGAAGAAAAAAAATGTAATTATCTTGATTTTTAACACCCCACCTTCAAGGTTTTGCAGCCGCACGAACCAAGGTCTGGTTCTCTAAGTCACGAAAGTTACGTCTATCACTATTGTCCTCAAGAATTTTCATAAAAACTTATACGCATAAAAAAACCACCCCAAACGGAGTGGCTTCTGTTGAAATATTTTCAGGGATAATTAATCCTTAATAAAGCTTTTGGTTCCCAATACTTCGTTTCCAATAATGGCTGAAACAAAATACACTCCATTTTCGAGGAAAGAAACAGGAATGCTTACTTTTCCACTTTGCAATTCATTTCCCTGCATTATAATGCGACCCTGAGCATCAGTAATTCTGATAAAACAAGGCATCATTGATGGTAGCGTTATATGAAGAACATCGCTGGTAGGATTAGGGAATAATTTCAATGAGAATCTTGAGTCTTCATCAACACTTAAAATAGGTGACACAAACAACCAATCAATACTATAAATTACAGAATCTGATGGGTCTATTGAATACTCAGCTTCAATAAGAGGAAGACCGGTATTGCGCATATTCCATTGGTAACGGCCATAAATTGTAGTATCTGTTGAATAAGGAACCCATATCGAAAATGCAGACGCATAAGCCTCAGTTTTGGTTATTGTGGTATCAATAATTTCAGTTTTTACAACATCGAAATTACCCATAGCTGTAGTAACTGTTCCCCAGCCTATTACTGTTTGACTTTCAGCATGTGAATCAGAAACACGAACACTATCAATAATATAACCAATTCCAGGATCAATTCCTAAATAGGCTGTAAATGATCCAGCATAAGTATCTTGAAAACTTGTGCCCATAGTATAAGGAAATTCATAAATAATGTCAGGATCAGCATAAATCATCTGAAAAGCAATGGTATCATAATACCCAGCAAGACCCATAATTTCTGCTACACTGGCATCGACATTAAAATAGGCATAGGTACTGTCGCCCATTCGCAAACTCATATCGGCTGTAGGAAAATATGATGCATATGGGGTTGTAGTAGCATCTATAAAGTTTATGCCAACAGTATCATGTGCTGCAAGTGCGCTAAAATCCCAAGTATAATCATTACCATTGGCAAAAACCGTTTGCTGCAAAGTTGCGCCAGGGGTGGTATCGGTTAATTGAATAAATGCATCGCCAATACCGGGCATTTCATTTTGTGTTAAAACAATTTGTGCCTGCAAACCAATAGTGGAAAACAAAGCAACAAGAAGTACAAGTTTTTTCATATTCAGTGGTTTTAAATTAGTTCTATTATTGCAGACAAATTTACGATAAAAAAGTTGTTTATATGTGTAAATTTATCAAAGAACATAGAAAAGATGCTAAATGGTTTGATTAGTTTATTTGACTCACACTAGTGGCATAATAGATCTTCCATCGATATATTTGATCTTGTGAATAATCTGTGGGCAAAAATATGTAGAGTTGATTATAAGAGGTCAACTCAATAGGCTTTGCGGCATTCCAACGTCGCACGTTTAGTAGATATGCGGCTTGGAATCGTCGCAAATGGTTTCGGTGTCGTATTGACGCTCTCAGAGGTCAACTTGGCTTTGCTGCATCAACGATTCTATGCCCACATTTTTACATGCAATATGGTTATGTGGACGATGGAAAGCCGAGGGAAATCCAAGACAAAGAAAAAACACCATAGATGACATCCCATCCACAAATCAATTTTTGTACATTTGCCCCCGAAATGAGTAAACACAAGAACATATTTACCCGCTTCCTGGTTTGGAGAATGAAGAATATCAGCAATAAAAACTTCATTCTTATCCTAAGCCTTATCATTGGCGTGTTGGCTGGAATTGCTGCGGTACTTATTAAAAACTCGGTTCATTACATTCGCACACTACTTACCGAACATATTGCCGGTGAGGTTGGAAACTTCCTCTACTTCCTCTTTCCCATTGTAGGAATAGGTTTGGCTGTGCTTTTTATGAATTTCATTATTAAAAAGAAAGTTGGTCATGGTATCCCCAGTGTTTTGTACGCCATTGCAAAAAAAGGTGGCAAAATGGAAGCACACAACCTTTTTTCTTCCATTATCACCACTACTTTTACAGTTGGATTTGGTGGTTCTGTAGGACTTGAAGGTCCCACTGTTGCTACCGGCGCCGGCATAGGATCGAATGTGGCTCGTGTTTTTCATCTGAATTATAAAGAAACTGTTCTTTTACTTGGCGCAGCATCTACAGCAGCCATGGCAGCCATTTTCAAAGCACCAATTACCGGGGTGGTATATGTACTCGAGATTTTCATGCTCGACCTTACCATGTCGTCGCTTATTGCACTACTATTAGCCAGCTCAACAGCAGTGCTTACTTCCATTTTCTTTCTCGGAAAAGATGTGGTTTATCCCGTTGTTATTGATTATTCACTCAGCTTTGGTGAAGTACCGTTCTTCATTTTAATTGGAATACTGGGTGGTCTCTTCGGGCTATATTATTTCAAAATGTATTCAGGCCTTTCCAGAATATTCGATAAAATTAAATCGTGGGGATGGCGACTCATTATTGCAGGGTCAATCCTAGGCATAATGCTTTTTCTCTTCCCTTCCCTATATGGTGAAGGATACGGCCCCATTAACATGGCACTAAATGGCGATTTTTCATTTATTTACAACGACAGCATACTTATTGGTGCAAATGACACCAATTTTCTTCTCATCATTGGCATATTACTGCTTACAATATTCCTGAAGGTCATTACCATGACTCTCACCTTCAAAGCCGGAGGTATCGGAGGAGTTTTTGCGCCTACGCTTTTTGTAGGAGCCGTTTTAGGACTTACTTTTGGTATTGCAGCCAATCATTTTCTGGGCACCGATTTACCGGTTCCGGTATTTGCCCTTGTGGGTATGGCCGCCACCATTTCGAGCGTACTCCATGGGCCGCTTACCGCTATATTCCTCATTGCCGAAATTACCAGTGGCTACGGCTTATTCATTCCACTTATGATTGTGGCAGCATTTTCATATTTCACCATTCAATTATTCGAAAAATATAGCATTTACACGTATCAGCTTGCCCGCAAAGGCGAATTGATGACCCGAAACAAGGATCAAACTGCCTTAAAAATGCTCGATATAAAGAATCATCTGGAATGCAATTTCATTTCCACTAGTATGGATGAAACACTGGGCGATCTGATTCCTAAAATTGAGAAAAGCACTCGAAACCTCTTCCCAGTAATTGATGCAGATAAAAACTTTTATGGCGTGGTACACCTCGATGATCTTCGCGAAATAATGTTTAAAAGCGAATTGTACAATAAAGTGAAGGTAGAAGATATTATGATTGTGCTTAAAGAAAACTCCATTGTCGATATCAGCAAAGACAGTATGGAAGACGCCGTAAACAAATTTGTAGCCAGCAAAAACTATAACCTGCCGGTGGTAAAAGACGGCAAATATCTGGGGTTCGTTTCCCGTGCCAATACTCTTACCTCTTACCGCAAGACTATTCATGGTATGATGCAGGAACAGTAGGATTAATTGGGAATTGGTTATTGGGGAAATGGGAAAATAGTTAATTAGGCCTGGTTGTGCTTGAGGAGTTCTGCTGTATATTAACCGCAGAGGAGGCGGAGGAGGTACTGAGAACGCATGTTTTAAGGAATCTACGGATTACTTACAAGGCGCAATTATTCTTCAAGGTGTTCGTGAGCTCGCCACTTTGTGTCTCGGTTTACGCTGATTGGACTTGTATTTGAAGATTAATAAAGCAGATTATCAATACAAAAAACAGACTTATGAGTGATCTTAATTTAACCAAAGCCGAGAAGAAGCTTGCCCGTGAAATAATAGAAAAAGGGCTGCAACGGGAATATATTGCAGGGCTTAAAGAATCTGCCGAAATTATTAAACAATGGGAGCAGAATAACCTGGAGAACAGGGAGGCATACGGCAAGCTTTATCAACATGTTCGCAACTACGACAAACATATATCACTTCGGTATAATTATGTTACAGGTTCAAAATATCTGGATGTAATTGCAGTACAAATGAAAGATGGAATTATTGCTCCCGAAGAAATTGAAGGCTTTCGACCAGAAACTAAAGAAACATTGATGCGCTGGAGTGGGTTGTTGTAGTGATTTGGGATTTGGGATTTGAGAAATTAGAAGTGAGAGCTTAGAACTTAGAATCTATAATTTAGAAGAGAGATATGGGAGGTGGATTAACGCAGAAACAATTAATAGACGGATAAACGCGGATTGGGATTGTTACTGAGATGGATGGTTTCCCACAAAGACCGCTAAGCACACTAAGAATTAAGGGCACTAAGGTATTAACCACGATCCGATAGCTATCGGATTCACGAATTATTAGTTTACAGGTATTGATTAAAAAAGAGAATTACCACCGCGCTCGTATAACTCGCTGGTGGCGAATTTCACTAATTGGGAGATTGGTTGATTGGGGATTGATTAGCTGATTAGCCAGAATGTTTCTTTTTCCCATGTGAAAGATTGCTCGGTACCGGGGGTGCATTTGTTATAAGTCGTTATTTTATTCTTATAACTCTTTAATTATTTCTTCAGCAGTAGGATTAATTAAAATTGTGCCTTTCACATCTACAAGTGGAAATGTAATATAAGTTACCCCTATTGAATGAGCTTTTTCCCACATTTCACCCCAATTAACTGGATGTGGATCTTGATCAATGTTCAACCAAATTTCCCTAAATTCATATGGAATTTGTTTTGCTTCATATTCCGCCAATCTAATTGAAGTATTACCACAAGCAAACTCTGAACTATAGATAAGAACATCACTTGGGCTGAATTTACTCATATCTTTTTCGCAACCAGATAATAAAACCAAGAACCCTGTAAGAAATAATAAAAGTTGAGATTTCATATTTATCTATTTTTTGGGATTCAATGTTTTGTGTAAAAATGACTTATAACGCCTTCATAAACAACACAAATATACAAAATTCGAATGAATTATTCAAGTGTTTTTGGGTAAATTACCATAAAACATACTCACCCCGCGATAAACATATTGTTCCAGCTGCTGCCCGAGTTTACAGTTTTAAATAAATTTCCACAAGTACTGACGTAGTACACTATTTCACCTTGAGCAATGGCAATAATTGGCAATAAAAGGATAAACAGAAAGGAAAGTTTTTTTTCATGATGTGATTTTTGGCAAGAACTATTTGCAACAAAAAATACGCCAATTTAATTAGCTGATTAGTGGAATTGGTTCATAGAAATTTTGCTAAATATAGTACACAAAAGACGCTGAGGGCGGAAGTGTAAAAGTTTTTACCCTATGCAACTAATTATCCCTAATATTGCACTTATAAATAAATCAATATTATATGCGTTTTTTTCTGCTTTTAACCGTAGTACTTTCAATTGGCAGTAGATCTGTAGCCCAGACTATTGAACACACCTGGCGTTTCCCCTCCTACACCATTGAAAATGTGGGGAATGACCATTTACTTATTCTCAGCGGGACTCAGCAATACGGTGCACCGGGAAACCCGTTGCTGCCTTATGTACCGGTATCGCTTTTACTTCCACCGGGCGAAATGGCTACATCGGTAGATATTGAAATGAGTGGCGAAGTAGAAATTGACAAAAGCTACCAACTATGTCCCTCGCAGGCGGCTATACCCTATAGCACTACAACGGCGACCCCTTTTCAGAAAAATGAAGACATATACAGCAGCATTTCGTTCCCTCTTTCAAATCACAGCAAGCTTAATACACAATACCTAAACGGGTTTGCAATAGCAAGCTTTGTATTCACTCCAGTAAATTATAATCCATCAACAGGGAAGCTATCATACTATTCTCAGGTTACCATAAAAGTGCATACACAAAAAAGCACTAAGAGCACCAAAGCATTGAAGAATTTGAGCGCATCTGAAAATGTGCTACAAAGAGTACGCTGGTTTGTGCAAAACCCTGAAATGATTGCCAATTATACGCTCGACCGAAGCAAACAGGCCTATCAATTACTCATCATAACACCGGCTTCGCTGGAAACGGGTTTCGACAGCCTTATAGATTACTACACTTCGATGGGTATTTCCTCGAATCTTACTACAGTTGAGAGTATTTATGCAGGAACAAGCGGTAATGACAATCAGGATAAAATACGCAACTACATTATAAATGAGTATCAGACCAATTCCATTGAATATGTGATTTTGGGTGGCGATATTGAACATGTGCCTGCCCGTGGTTTTTATTGTTATGTGAATTCGGGCAGCGGATACGACGACTATGATATTCCGGCCGACCTGTATTACTCAGGTCTGGACGGCGACTTTAATTTCGACGGCGATGCGGTGTACGGCGAAATGAGCGACTCGGCTGATTTACTGCCGGAACTTGCCGTAGGGCGTTTCCCAGTGAGTAATATGCAGGAGCTGGAAAACATGGTACACAAAAGCATTTGGTATCAGAAATACCCTGTGCAGGCCGACATGAATAAGCCCTTGTTTTTAGGCGAATTATTATCAGAAACCCCGCTCACTTTGGGGCAAGACTATCTGTATCTCATGCTCGACAATCACAGCGACCATGGATACACCACTATGGGAATTCCCACTGCCAGCAATACCATCGACAGCCTGTTTGATTACTGGATAGACCCTCCGGGATATGCAATAGAATGGACGCAGGGAGATATGATTACAGCTGTAAATAATGGCAGCTCATTTATTCATCATGTTGGTCACTCTTCTAACGATTATATGATGAAAATGGGAGACTGGGATTTAAACAACAGTACATTCTCGAACCTGGACGGCACTACTCATAGTTATGGCCTGCTTTACACACATGGATGTATTTGCGGTGCATTTGATTACGATGATTGCATTGCAGAGAAATCAGTTACCATGAGCAATTTCTTGGCTGCTGCCGTGTGCAATTCCCGATATGGCTGGTTTAACGAAGGCAGCTCCGAAGGTCCATCGCAACACCTGCATCGAGAGTTTATAAATGCCATATATAATCCTTCGCTCAATCTGTATAATTTGGGTGATGCCTTTGTGATGTCGAAAATTGCTACAGCGCCCTGGGTAGATATAGCAGGCGAGTACGAACCCGGAGCACAGCGTTGGGTGCATTATGACAATAATATTCTGGGAGATCCTGTTTTGCGCATCTGGGTAGACGGTATTCAAACCTCTGTTAAGGAAGAACCTGAAAATCAGCTTCATGTATTTCCAAATCCATCAAATGGAGTATTCTCAATTGAACTTGATAAGGATTCAGATATCCGTGTTCTTTCGATTGATGGAAAATGTGTGTATTCAGCTAAATCGGAGACAGGTACACATGTATTAGATTTAAGGGAACTGCCGACGGGGGTATACTTGCTTCAGACGTTGTCGGCCAATGAAAGGGGTACGATGAAGTTGGTTATTCGGTAAGGGGTTTGTTATATGCCCTCAGGTGCCGAGCGGGCTTTTACCGCTTTTTATTCACAAGGTAACACTATATTCAAAGGTGTTCATGAGCTCGCTGCGCTCGGTTCCTTGATGAAAAGCTCCAAAAAATCAAATGCTGAAGAGTGAAAGCTAAAAATCAATGACGCATCTAGCCCTTCGACTACTCAGCACAGGCGCTCAGGCTGTCAGTTCGAGCGTATTCGAGAACTAGAACAGCCAGTCAATAATCTGCAATCGGTCTTTTCTCAAAATTTTGACGCATCTCGCCTCCCTTTAGTTTTACACTCTGAAATTTTTAGGAGAAATAACAGTATTCGCAAAATTTTGAATGGCTGATCAATTTCGAATGATATAACTAACTCAAGCACTGACCAGACTCACTTGCTCACCAATACACCATTATCAAATTCCCACATCAGCGAAACGAAACTGAGCACGGTGGTAATCTCATTCATACGAGCATTTATGTCACGCAAGGCATGAGGATGTCAAAGACGTCACAAAGCAAAAACTCAACCCCGAAGTACGAGTCCATGTAATCTGTGTTCCGCCTACAACCCCCAAGCACAATCAATCCCGTAACAAGGCATGCCTTGTCTCAAAAATGATAAACCTTGTCTCAAAAGCACCTCTTTCCACTTTACCCATTCAATTTTCCAGCCTCACGAATCACGATTCAATCCATGTCCATGCGTCACCAGAGAGCGCAGCAAGTGCATCCCAATTAGTGGTACATAGAATGCCGTAGACGCTTCTATGTGCATTCGCTGAAATAAACTATGCTGCACCAAATAATTCAATTCGTGAATCCGATAGCTATCGGATCGTGGTTATCTCAACCATGTACCTGTGCTGTGCAAGCCGTAGTATCCGTGGCTAATAAAACTCTGTGCGCTTACCCTTACGTTCTTCGTGGGAAACAGTACAACAGTCTTATCTTTTTATCACCCCCAAAACGAGTTCCATAATCTCTTTCTCAGAAGCCATGGCTTCGTTCATCAGTTCTTCGGCATTTGCAATGATCTCTCCTGCCCATGCTTTATCTTCCAAATCAGACGCATTGATAAGCACATTGAGATATGCGCCACGTACGCCTGCAACAGCTGCAAGTACACCTACACCGGCATCTGAAACTGAATTAGGATTTCCTTTTTCGGCCATAGCCTTGCACAGTGGTAAAACTTCTGCGGCTTTTTCCATGGTACGATAAGGAATCCTTGTTGCATATTTAGTAGCATCTTGAATGGCCGCTTTTCGGGCAGCTTTTTCTTCGTCGGTTTTCTTGGGTAAACCAAAAGCATCCATAATGAGGTTGAAAGAGCGGGTATCTTCATCCACAAGGTGTAGCAACTCATCTTTTAATGCCTGACCTTTTTCAGCCCATTGTGAAAACTCTTCCCAGCGGTCGTCCCAGCCGGGTTTATGTGAGCTGAGATTGGCTACCATTGTACCTAGCGCAGCACCGAGTGACGCCATATAGGCAGCAATAGATCCACCGCCTGGAGCCGGAGACTCACTGGCAGTTTCATTGGCAAAGCCTGTACAGGTCATATCCACCAGCTTCTGCTCGGTGTTTTCACTTTCGAGCAGATATTCAATTACTTTTTCCTGCGGATTGAAAGGTTTCAGATCATCCAGACCCATAGATTTTACTGCAATCTTCACTTTCTCTTCTTCAGAAATTCCCAGCGATCGATTTTGCTTACCCAGATAATGATTCCCGGCATCTATAAGAACCTTTTTAGGAACAAGGCCTACAATTTCAGATCCGCTTACACGAATTCCACGAGCCTGCGCTTTGGAACAAACCTCATCAAAGGCAATATGAACAGGCGTTTGGGTAATATTGGTAATATTCATTGAAACCTGTGCAATGCCATACTCATCAATAAACCATCCAATAGCTTTGGTTCCTTTCAGCGTTCCTGGAGTCCAAACCTCTTTTCCATTTGCATCGGTAAGTTTTTTACCGGTAACTGCGTTTCCTTCACGCTGCGGACGTCCTTTTTCGCGCACATCGAATGCAATTGCATTGGCACGACGGGTAGAAGTAGTATTCAAATTATAATTAATGGCCACAAGAAAATCACGTGCACCTACAGCAGTAACACCGGCTTTGGCATTAAACTTTGCAGGACCGTAATCGGGCTTCATATTTGGATCGGCTAATTTTTGCTGCAAGCCTTCATATTCACCAGAGCGACAAAAAGCAAGATTTCTACGCTCAGGGATTTTAGCTGCATCTTCGTAACAATAAATAGGTATTTCGAGTTCCTCGCCAATGCGTTGTGCAAGTTTGTGTGCAAATTTCACCACTTCTTCCATGGTAATATTGGCCACAGGTACCAGCGGGCAAACGTCGGTTGCACCAAAGCGTGGGTGAGCACCTGAATGTTTAGACATATCAATCAGTTCGGAAGCTTTTTTTACAACCTGAAATGCGGCTTCAATAACTTCTTCGGGAGTACCCACAAAAGTTACAACTGTACGATTGGTGGCATGCCCGGGATCCACATCCAAAAGACGAACGCCATCGCAAGATTCAATCACATCAGTAATCTGCTTAATGACGGTCATATCACGACCTTCACTGAAATTGGGAACACATTCGATGATTTGCTTCATAATATTTGGTTTTTATTTCTCATGGTAAATATCACCCTTAATCATTACAGAATCAATTTTATTGAACCCATAATAATAAGGCATATATGCAAGACTTGGAATTTCTTTGGTGATAATAAGATTGGCAAATTTGCCCGGGCAGATAGAGCCATACTCTTGTTGAAGCTCCATAGCACACGCACCATTAATGGTTACCGCATGAAGTGCTTCTTCAGGCAGAAGTCCGCCGTAGATAGATGCAAGCGACATTACAAACTGCATGTTTCCGCTTGGGCATGAGCCGGGATTAAAATCTGAAGCCAATGCAACAGGTAATCCGGAATCAATCATTTTGCGTACCGGTGCAAAAGGTATTTTCAAATAGAAAGATACACCCGGAAGTGCAGTAGGAATGGTATTGCTATTTTTCAGCGCCAAAATTTCTTCAGTATCTATCTTTTCGAGGTGATCTACTGAAATGGCATTATGTTTAATTCCGACCTGAACCCCACCACTATTGGCCAATTCGTTGGCGTGTATCTTTGGTTTAATACCAAACTTTGCTGCAGCTTCCAATATTTGGCCTGTTTCTTCCACAGTATAAAAACCTTCATCGCAAAATACATCGATATAATCTGCCAGTTTTTGAGCAGCAACATCGGGCAGCATTATATTGATTACCAAATCAATATATGCTTTTCTATTGTCCCGGTACTCGCGTGGAATAGCATGAGCGCCTAGAAAAGTTGCTTTTATGGTAATTGGAAAATTCTCTTTGAGTCTTTTTATCACACGAAGCATTTTCAACTCACTCTCATATGTAAGGCCGTAGCCACTTTTAATTTCAATGGCTGTTGTACCGTGTAAAATAACTTCATTGAGGCGCTTTGCAGCAGCTTCATACAATTCATCTTCAGAGGTAGTTTGCAGACGCCTTGCGCTATTTAGTATTCCACCACCACGACGGGCAATTTCTTCGTAAGAAAGACCATTTATTTTATCTACAAATTCAGCTTCGCGAGAGCCTGCAAAGACAATATGGGTATGTGAATCGCAAAATCCGGGCATAACCATTTTACCAGTGGCATCAATTGCTTTTGCAAATAAATTCAGATCATCTGAAAGATTATCCATCAAACCAAAAGATTCTATTCTTTCATTGTCAATAATCAGGTATGCATTTTTTAAACTTCTGAGGTCGGCCATTTGCTTTCCAGAATATGGATGTTGAAACGGACTGTCTTCCAGCACATAAAGCTCTTTTATATTGTGTATAATGGTCTTCATCGATTGGTGTTTTCTGCTTTAATATTCAATAATATGCGAAAATAACAAAAGATTTTGTCCCCATCTATATTTTTTATCCTTGAGGGAATAATATCTACCCAGTTTGGATAAAAAAGGAATGTCATAGACCTTACAACGGATTAAGAAAGCCAAGTTGACCTCTCATCGTTCGACCAACTGGAGATCATGAGATCGTCAACACGAACAATACCATATATTTACTGCATTATACAACGCATCGATGTCATCTGCAAACCTATTACTGTTGGCGGACGACGATTGAATCTTGTATGAGGATTTACTAACAAAAGCTATTGGTTCGTGGCAACAATAATTAAATTTTCAGGTATAAAAACGTGTATTCAAACAGATAAATAAACATAATTTTACAAAGATTTTCATGGGCTTGCAACATTATTCAATTATTTTTGTCTATCCATAAACCAAACAATCGACATATGAAATTACGTTTGATTACAATAGTGATCTTGGCGCTGTTTAGCTTAAACAGTTTAGTGATGAATGGACAGAATATCAATCTTAATGACGCAAGAGATGCAGCCAGCAAGTTTATGCAAGTGAAGTATCCGCAAAAGAATCTTAGCAAAAGCATGCTTCAATTGCAAAATAATTATTTAGGTATTGACGCCCTGAATCCGCAATTATATATTTTCAATATGATAAATGGTGGCTTTGTCATTGTTTCTGGTGATAAATCTACTACTCCAATCATTGCATACAGTGATCAAGCAACGATTCCTAATACTGAACCTAAATCGAACTTTGCATACTGGATGCAGAATTACATCAATCAGATAAATTATTATCGTGCAAACTCCATTACCGGCACAAGTGAAAACAAGGCACAATGGTCATATTTACTTGAAAATAAAGGAACCAATCCTTTTGTATCCACCAAGGCAGTAGCACCTTTTCTTCGTTCCAATTGGGGGCAAAGTGGAAATTACCAAATACTCTGTCCATCTGATGCACAAGGACATGCTCTTGTTGGATGTGTAGCAACTGCCATGGCACAGGTGATATATTATTATCGCTATCCTGCAACTGGAAATGGATCGCACAGCTATTATGCCTCGGGATATGGAACACAATCCGTCAACTTTGGAGCATCCACATACGATTATAATTATATGGCATTTAAGGCTTCTACACCTATGTATGAAATTGCTGAATTAAGCTACCATTGTGCCGTATCTGTTGATATGAGTTTTGGATACGATGGTTCTGGTGCAAATACCTACGATGTTGATGATGCACTCGAAGATTATTTCAGATACGATAATGATGCTCATTACGAATCTAAATTCGGTGTTGGAAATACAACTTGGAAATCATGGATTCGAGATGATATTGATAATTTTTACCCTGTAATTTACTCCGGTTCTGGCAGTGGCGGCGGGCATGCCTTCATAATTGATGGGTATGATGGCACCGATTACTTCCATTTCGATTGGGGCTGGGATGGATATGCAAATGGCTATTTCTATCTCGATGCATTAAACCCAGCAGGAAGTGATTTCAATGACTGGCAAGGTGCTGTTTTTGAAATACACCCCCCCACAAGTGCTTTCCCTTATGGCTGCAGTGGAAATACTACTTTAGAACATACTCATGGAAGCATTGAAGATGGAAGCGGACCCATGGCTGACTATGCTGCCAACAGCAATTGCTCATGGCTCATTAGTCCTGAGGCACAATGCGATTATTACAAAATCAATTTTGAAGAGCTCAATATCGCAAGCGATGATCAGATTGTTATTTATGAAGGTTCTAACAACACAGGTACTGTAGCGGGCTCATATACTGGAAGTACCATCCCTTCAGAACTTACAGTGAACAGTAGCGAAGTATTTATTGAATTCACAAGTAATGCCAGTAATAATGGCAAAGGCTTTTTATTACAATATTCAGGACATGTTCCACTTTCTTGTTCTGGAGTAGTATCATTAACTGCTGAAACAGATACTATTGAGGATGGAAGTGGAAGCAATCATTATGGAAACAGCAGCTTTTGTCGCTGGTATATTACACCTGCCACTGCAACCTCAATTACGCTGCATTTCACAGCTTTTGATTTGGAAGACACCTACGACTATGTTAGAGTTATTGATGGGGTAAGTGGCAATACTATTGCTGAATATTCTGGCAGTTCAATTCCGTCGGCTACTACTGTGAATTCCAATTATATGAGCGTAATGTTCAAAACAAATGCAAGCTATACAGGGCAAGGTTTCGAAGCTTTTTACACCATCACAACCGGTATCGATGACAATCCAGAAGGACTCTCAATACGCCTGTATCCTAATCCTGCCTCCGACTACCTCAATATCGTGCCTGGCAATAATATTGAAAAAGGGAATATCGTGATCTACGATTTCAGTGGTCGTGAAGTATTTCAGCGTTCTTTTGAAAACGAAGACATGATACAAATTCCTATCGCTGAATTTAATGCAGGCATATTTCAGATTGGCCTGTTAAGCGAAAATGGAAATATTTGGCAAAAATTTGTGATTGAATAAGTAAATATTGACGTATCTTTATACTCCAAACCAATCATTCGTATGAGAAAAACTACAATATTTCTACTTTTTGCATTTTTTGCACTTAGTATTTTTGCCAAGCCAATTAGCTCTGATAAGGCTTTGAATGCGGCACACTCATTCCTGCTTTCACAACATGACGGATCTATAGCAGGCAAGCCCTTTGCATTAACGCAACATAGTGCTATTAAAAGCAATACTGGCACTGAAACAGCGCTTTATGTTTTCAATATCAATAATGATGGTTTCATTATAATAAGTGGAGACGATGCCGCTTATCCTGTATTGGGATATTCTTATTCAAATCCCTTTGGTGAGTATGAAGTTCCCGTACAAATGGAAGATATGCTTGCTAGTTATGTTGAGCAAATTGAATACATTAGAGCAAATAACGTTCAAGCTGATGCAGTTACTTCACAAATGTGGGCTGATTTATTGGATGGCTCTTATGACAATCCTAAACCAGCTGTTGTAGAACCTTTGCTTAACTGCGAATGGGATCAGGGAGGTTACTACAATGCACTTTGTCCTGAAGATCCCGATGGTCCAGCTGGTCGCGTATATGCTGGATGCGTTGCAACAATGATGGGAATGACAATGTATTATTATAGATACCCTACAGTTGGCACAGGCTCTCATGGATATAGTTCGAATTATGGATATTTAAGTGTAAATTTCAGCCAATCAAACTATAATTATCAGCAAATGCCATCTAAACTCATATACGAAAATTATGATGTTGCAAAATTGCTCTATGATTGTGGCGTAGCAATCGACATGAACTACAGTCCGTATGGGTCAGGTGCATATATGAACACAACATTAGCTGCCATGAAGACTTTTTTTGGTTATAATTCTTCTGCTAGCCTTGATTATAAGGATGATTATACTGAAACCAACTGGAAAAATCTCTTAAAAGGGCAATTAGATGCAGGTTATCCCATTCCTTATGCTGGCTATGATGTTAGTAGCGGTCATGCTTTTGTTTGCGACGGATATGATGGAGACTTATTTCACTTCAATTGGGGTTGGAGTGGCTATTATAACGGGTATTTTTATATCAATAATTTGAACCCGGGTTATAATTTCTCAAGTGGGCAACAAGCATTTATTAACTGTTACCCATCATCAGCTTCATATCCTTTTGCTTGTGGAAATTACAATATGCAAAGTCGCAGTGGTAGTATTTCCTCAGGAAATAGTTCTGCAAATTACTTAAATGATCAAAGTTGTTCGTGGTATATTCATCCAACAGACACTGTTTCAAGAATTGATATCGATTTTAAACGTTTTAAGACGGAATCGGGCAATGATATTTTAAGCATTTATGAAGGAGACGATACCAACGGAATCTTAATCGGATCATATAGTGGAGATTCCATCCCTAATGATTTAAGTGTCAACGCAAAAGAAGTGTTTATTACATTCGAATCCAATTCTTCTATTACCAACCAGGGCTTCCTCCTCGATTATTATGGGAATGTACCTATATTTTGTAATAATTTGAGTTTCTTGTATACTCCCTCAGGTACAGTTAGCGATGGCAGCAATTCTTTTCCATACAATAATAATACGATGTGCAGATGGAAACTTGAACCAGCAGGAGCAGCTGCAATTCAATTTAATTTCACTGAATTTACCCTAGAAGATAATCAAGATTTCCTCGACTTTTATGATTACAGCGGTGGATCTTACGCTTTAATTTCAACATTTAGTGGTGCCAATATTCCACAAACATTCTACATCAATTCACCTCAAGTAATGGTTCTCTTTAAGACCAATAGTTCAACTGCTCAAAATGGATTTTCATTCAATTATAATTCTCTTGCGAGCAGCATTGAAGAAAATAGCAATCTTAGTATATATGTTTTCGCCGATGGAGATAATCAATATCTACAAGTTAATTCTTTCCCTGAAGGTGAATATTCAATAAGTCTAACTGATATTACTGGTAGAACAATTTCCCAGAGAAAAATCTCAATTTTATCTTCGTCCAGCACAATCAATCTGAACACATCATCCTTAAGCAATGGAATGTATTTTTGTACCATATCAAATACCGAAATTAAGAAAACACTAAAATTCTTCAAATAATTCACCCTGAAAAACTACTTACTCACAAATAAAAATGAGCTACTGACCAAATATCAGTAGCTTTTTTTGTTAAATACCGTGATTTATATCCCTTTGAATATTAAATTTGGCGATAAAATTCATTAGTATGTCAGATTTACTACAAGATTACAAAGCCTATTACGCAACTCGGGCCGAACGATTTGCAGGCAATGAAAAGTACAAACATTCGTACGAAGCGGAAAAGAAAGTCTCTGATGCCATGCAATCATGTGCAGTTCTGGAAGAGTTCAAGGAAAAACTTGGCGACTTAAATGAACGTTGTGCGGTAGCACTCATAAAAGACCAGTCTATTATGGATGAAGCACACTTTGAGAAACATCAGGAAATTGTCAGAATACTGGGGCCTCAGAGAATTCTAGAACAGGTAGATGAATGCAAAGTAGCATTGGATGTCACCAATTTAGTTACTGATATTCTTAACAAAAACAGCATTGAAATTTCCATGGATGAAGCTCATCAGGAGTTTATTTATGACTGGGATCAACTAGACACATACCTTATGTACAAAAACGCAGTAGTTCCCGACAATTATAAAAGTCGTATGGAAGAAACATGTGCCGAGGTTGTACAATCCATGCAAAAAGGAGTGGAAGCTGCTGAGAAGAACAACCATGAATGGCAAGCCGGCTGGCGGCTCATTCCCGAGAAAAATCTTGAATATCGGCATAGAAGGCTTTTGCCATTCTCTGATGAACATATTCAGGAACAAATTCAATTATACAAAACACTTGTTAACCGTTAAAAACGAAGAATTATGCCTATAGATAAAATGATGCTGGATCCCATGCTTACTCCATTTAAAAACATGGTGGAAGATTGCAAGAGCAAAAATATCAGTGGAGAGCATTTTGACAACCTTGTAACTGCTTATAATCGACTTGAGCAACTTGGCCAAGAACACGACGATTATAATGCCTTCAATGCCGCAGTAATGAATGAGGGTATTTATACCAATATCAGCGATTATTATTTAAGAGCATTAAGTGCCCAAGCAAATGAAGAACTCAATAGCGATGATTCCAATTACAGCGATGAAAATTTACTAAAATTAGTACTTGATGCATTAAGAAACTCTATTTCTGAGTTAAAAAGAAGCTATGAGGAAGCCATTAAGCTTGCCGGAAGTCACGATCCAAATGCCGAACAGCAAATGGGACTTGATTATATGCAACGTACAGGTGCTGTGTCTGCATCTGATGCAGAAAAAATGAAAAAACAGGGTGAAAAAAATATTGAAGAAACCCTAAAGAAAAAACCTGCTGCTTTCGACAGTTCAGTAGAAGTGGAAGTTCTTAGTAACCCTGAGAAAATTATTAAACCAATTCAAGCTCTTATTGATTTAGGAGAAGAGCCAGGTATGACATTACCCAATTTCCTTCGCATTCAGATCGAAAAAGGACTCGATAAAGCCGCTGAAGGTACCGCTGTGCAGCGCGACGGTCAAGAATACCTTATGAATTTTGCACAAGCCATGATGGTTTCACCATTACATATCGAAAAAGAACGCAGAAAATTGAAAGCTTTCGACGATATGGCCGCCAAAAATAAGTTTAACGTACCTAATACTCGTGAACTTTCATTAGTAAACGACGATATCGATCGCGAACTTGAACCGCAAATTAAAAAATGGGATAAGATCAAAAGATACTGGGAGAACTTACTTTGGGACCTCGATTTCTGGAGTTTGGCTTATTGCTCATTTGCTCCTTTCATAGAACCATGGTCTATGGCACCTAACCCAAAACAAGCCTGTATAGACACTCAAAAAATGAGACCAGGCGTTTTTAAAGAAAGAGAGAAATTATTTCAAAAGTATTTTGGGTTAAGTTTCCACGATATATTTAATCATGAAACATTTCTTTGGGAAATTAAAAGCAATTACCTCGGGTATTCTCAGGAATATATTGAATTTCTTGTGCTGGAAGTCTACGACCACTGTAAACCTTTTAATGATCTTCCTCAAGAGATTATTACAAAACGTGGGAATTTTAGCATGTTCGGGCCCAATAAAATTGACCGCGAGATGAATCCTGAAATACATCTCCCCAACCGACGTCTTCAGGCATACTACGATTCTTATTTTGGTGAAGGTCGCTATGCATCAAAATACGATATTGCTCCTGTCCCCAAAACTGCAGCCGCTCCCTGGAATCTGGATACGTTTAAATTAAAATAAGATCGCATTACTTAATTGATTTAATATACAATTAGCCGCAGAGATGCGGCTTTTTTTATGTCAAAATACTCTAAATATTCAAGATTCTTTCATATATTTGTTCAGATGGATAAATATATTACTGAGGCAGCTCAAAAAATACTTCATTCAAGTCATCTCAATGCTTTTACAGGGGCCGGAATCTCCGTAGAAAGCGGCATTCCGCCATTTCGTGGTGAAGGCGGGCTATGGAATACTTACGATCCTATTGTTCTCGACCTCGACTATTTTCATCAAAACCCACTCGAAGCATGGACCGTCATTCATAAATTATTTTACGACTTTTTTGGCAAAGCCGATCCAAATGTAGCTCATATTGGACTTGCAGAATTGGAAAAAATGGGGCTATTGAAAACAGTTATAACTCAAAACATTGACAATCTTCATCAGGAAGCGGGAAATACCGATGTTGTGGAATTTCATGGCACAGCTCAAACCCTTGTTTGCACTTCTTGTAACAAAAAATTCAATAAAAACGAAATCGACTTTTCTTCCCTACCCGTGCAATGCAACCATTGCAATAGCCTTGTAAAACCAGATTTCATTTTCTTTAGTGAGGGTATTCCTCCAGTTGCATATGCCAGATCGGTGCACGAAGCTGAAAGCGCCGATCTTCTTCTCATTATTGGAACTTCCGGCGAAGTAATGCCCGCCTCTATGATTCCTCATCTAGCCAAAAATAAAGGTGCACAAATTATTGAGATTAATACCGACGACAATATTTACGCCCACGCATCCAATGATATTTTCCTGCAAGGAAAAGCAGGCGAAATCATAACCAAACTCATTCACGAAATAAAAACACTGCGCAATGAATAAATTATTACTCTCTCTTCTTTTATTATTAAGTGGAATTTCTCAAGCTTTTTCACAAGACTACGCTTTAACCAAAATTGTTCCTGATTCTCAATACTATTGTCTTGGAGCAACAGTAGAGCTCAGAGTTTTGCTTTGTGATTCTGGAATGACCGGAATTGCTCCCGGAGCTCTCAATATTAATTGGACTGTGAGCAATGGCATTAACGAAAGCACAACAGCACCAAGCTCAGCAATTGCCTCAGGTGCAAATGATACCGTTCGCCTTGATACATTTCTCTTGACTCGTCCCGGGGCTTACGAAGTTATAATTTGGCTCGATTCTGCAGATACCGCCCTACACAATGATACCATCAGAACTATGATTTTCGTTTCATTCAGTGGGATTTACACCATTAACCCAGTTATGCCAGCAATAGGAAACAATTTTCAAAGCATTTCAGGAGCTGCCGATACACTATCACTCGGTGGAGTTTGCGGTCCAGTAATTTTTGAAATTGCTGATGGAACCTACAACGAAAATGCAATGATTAATCGTGTTCATGGCGTTTCTGAAACAAACAATATTATCTTCAGATCTCAATCACAAGATAGTGCTGCGGTATTAATAACTCATACGCCAACAGGAGCAGCAGACAATTATACTTTTGCCATTAATGCAACTTCCTATTTTACACTTGAACATCTTAGTTTACAATCTACCGGTGGAGTATTATACGGCCGTGTATTAATGATAGATAGCACTTCTGCGTATAATCATTATCATCACCTACGACTCATTGGTGACCCAACCACAACCAATAACAATACGCTCGCCTTGATCTATTCAAATCCAGGGCTAGAAACCAATGATTCATTAAGCGTTTTTGAGTACAATAGCTTTGAAAATGGTGCTTATGGGATGTATTTGTATGGAGCTTCTTCCCTAATGACTGAAGATTCTATTACCATTCAATGTAATTATTTCAAAAACCAGTATGTATCGGCTATGTTTATGTACAATCAAAGCAATACGATTATTGACAGCAACGTGGTGGAGACTAATGTAGTGACCAACAATTTCAGTGGAATTTACATGCGCTACTCCAAAGACGCCATTCGTATTTCTCGCAATAGTATTTATGCAGATGGAGCAGCCGGAGATTTAATTTATCTAAGAGAGGTAATTGGAACTGTATCTCAACCCGTTTTGCTCAGCAATAATTTCATTGTTCAGGATAATAACACCTCTTCTTTGAGTGCCATTTATCCTCACAATTGTGAGTACGTAGACATTGCCTATAATACAATTAGAGTGAAAAGTGGTAGTACAACAGGCGGTCGAGCATTGTATGTAAATTCATCTATATCAGGAACTTATGGCAACATAAAAATTCTGAATAATATTTTCGAAAACCATGGAGGAGGATATGCCATTGAAATTTCATCTGGAGCAGTAAGTCAGCATTACATTTCTCAATTAAACTATAACGATTATTTAGTAAATGGTTCATACTTAGGAAAATATAGCAGTGTGAATCAGACGGATCTTTCGGCATGGCAAGCAACAGTTTTCTCACTCGGTTTTGACGTGAATTCCGTAAATATCGATCCTGTATTTACAGGTTCAAACGATGTTCACTTCACCAATGCAGCGCTTAATGGTCTTGGCACACCCTACGCTTTTGTAACAACAGATATTGAAGATGACCCGCGCAACGCCACCAACCCAGATATGGGCGCCGATGAATATGAATTGCTAACCCACGATATTGCAACACTTGAAATTCTTTCTCCCATGAGCTCATGCGGATTGAGTGCAATGGAGCAGATCACTGCAAGATTTTATAATAATGCCAGTTCTGATGAATACAATATACCTGTGCAATTTTCAACCGATGGTGGAGGCTCATGGTCAACTCTAGAGTTACTAGATTCAATCCCTTCAGGCGACACTCTTGACTATACTTTCATTGCAACTGCAAATTTAGCGGTTCCAAATAGCTACAATTTGGCAGTACGCGCTCAACTTGCAACCGATGAAAATGCAACAAACGATGAAGCAAATTCTTCTGTAATCAGCTACCTAACTATTACAACATTCCCTTATAGTGAGAGCTTTGAAGGAGGGCCAGGAAATTGGAATAGTAGCGGAACAAACAACAGCTGGGCACTTGGAGCACCTGCAAATCCTACCATAAATTCTGCATCAGACGGAACACAAGCCTGGGTTACCAATCTTTCTGGAGATTGTAATTTTAATGAAAACAGTTTTGTCATCAGTCCTTGTTTTGATTTATACGGAATGAGTGATCCTTGGCTGGAGCTAGACATTTGGTACGAAGCAGAAAGTAGTTGGGATGGAGCAAATATTGAATATTCGGTCGATGGCGGAGCAAGCTGGCAAGTACTTGGGTTCTATGGTGAGCCCAACTGGTACAACGATATGGATGTGAATGGAATAGCAAGTAATGCCGATGGTTGGACCGGAAATAACGCCAACGGTAGTGGCGGTTGGATTACGGTGGAGCATTCTTTACAAAGTCTGACTTCTTATCCCGGAGCAAAACTTAGAGTACATTTTGGTGCAAATGCATTTAATAACGACGATGGCTTTGCATTCGATAATGTGCATATTGAAGAACGTGGAATTGAAGCAGCCATCATTTCCATCGATGCCCCACAATCAGGCTGCGGTTTGGGAACAGATTATATCAGTGGAGATATTGCAAACTACGGTACTATGACGGCCGATTCTATTCCGATTATTGTATCTATTGACGGTGGCTTGGGCTGGACTAATGACACCATTTTCTTTTCTGTTTTACCGAATGACACAACAGCTTTCACAACAAGTCAGACTTACGATTTCAGCACTCCGGGACCATATCACATTATTGTGGCAGCACAAATTCCTGGTGATGTAAACACAAACAACGATACTGCAGAAATAACCATAATCAGCCAGCCGCTGGTAAATGCTTATCCGTTTTTCGATGATGTAGATGCTACTGCACAACTCTGGGCTCCGCAGGATAAAAACTGGGAGCACGGAACGCCGGCAGGAATGACCATAAATTCAGCTTTTAGTTCTTCTCTGGCTTATTCAACCTGTGCTTCAGGTTTCTACGCTGATACAGTTTCCAGTTTTATTGAAAGTCCTTGTTTTGATTTCTCTGCACTCGGTCGTCCGCAGGTCGACTTCATGTACTGGGTAAACAGCGATACAACAGCTGATATCACTTCATTTGAATACACCCTTGATGGTATGCTCTGGAACCCGATCGGACAGATGGGCGATACGCTGAACTGGTTTACCGACAGCACGGGCTGGAGCGGAACTTCTCAAAGCACCTGGCAAATGGCACGTCATGAATTATTCATGCTTGCTGGTGAGCCATGGGTGAAATTCCGTTTTGTATTCAACTCAGATACCACAACCAATATGCTCGACGGCTTCGCTTTTGATGATTTTCATGTATACGAAGTGCCTTCCATAGATATTGCCATGGATTCACTTACTTCTCCAATAGATGCGTGTGAGCACAATATGGAAACTGTTACTATTAAGATACAAAACACAAATGCGGTTGAAACTATTCCAACCGGCGACACACTGATATTCCATGCAGAAATGAACAGCTCACTCCTGCAAATTGACACTCTAATTCTAACCGCAGACATTCTTCCTAATGATTTCATGTATCACACCTTTGATTCCTTGGCTGATATGACAGTTTATCCCATGGATTACGATTTTGAAATCATTTTAGAATATGCAAATGATGTGGATGCTAATAACGACACTCTACTTTTCACTGTTCACTCATTTGGGTATCATACAAGCGGACTTCCCTCAGATACCACACTTTGCGATGGTCAAACGCTCGTACTCGATGCCGGAGCTGGAGCCGATTCATATAATTGGTCCACCGGAGATACCACACAAATTGTTTCGCTTGATTCCAGCTTTACTGGCGGCTACGGAACTGACACATTATTTGTCGATTTCTCTGCAAACGGATGTATGAGTACCGATACTATTGTGATTACATACACAAACTGCACTGGAATTTCAGATTCAGAAAACAATAGCATCCTAATCTACCCTAACCCTGCACAAGATTATCTAATCATTGATAGTCTACCAATGGAGAATTGTAGGATTTCGATCAGAAATGTTCTTGGGCAGGAGGTATTTGTTAGTTTCACATATGGAGCTAAACAAACAACACTAAAAACTAGCAATCTGACTTCTGGAATCTACTTCATTCATATCGAAGGAAAGAATGAAAAAGTGTCTAAACTCATAATTGAATAAATGAGAATAATAGCATTTATTGGCATACTCTTTTTACTATCGCTACACTCAAATGGCCAAGATTGGTTTGAAGGAAAGGCACAATGGCACTATGGAAGCATTAAATTTGATCCTGTTTCGGGATATTACAACTCATACTGTCACATGAATGCTTTGCGTGATACTGTGGTTCAAGGGAAAGATTGTTATATTCTTACCAAGAACTGCTATCCATGCGATTGTCTGGGTTTAGAAGTGATTTTACATGAAGAAAATGGTGTTGTTCAAATATTTCATAATGACTCATTAGAATTTGACACACTGTTTAATATGAACATTAACCCAGGTGAGTCGTGGAGTTTCACGCCTAATGAATCCATTTCTAGTGATACTGTTAAAGTAAATGTCACTGGAAACGGACAAAAAATAATAAATGGTGATACACTGAAATATATAGTTGTAAACACAACAGGTAATAATTGGTTCTGGGGTGTTGATACGATTGTAGAAAAAATTGGCCCTCTTCATGCGTATTTCTTTCCTCAGTATTTTGCTTGTGATCCGCTGAACGGTAATCTCAGATGTTACAGTGATGATTCTTTAGGATTATTTGAAACCGGGATTGTTCCATACTGCACATACGAAGATGTTGGTATCAATGAGTTTTGGAGCAACTTAAATATCTACCCCAATCCCGCACAAGATTATCTAATCATTGAGAATTTGCCAATGGAGAATTGCAGAATTTCGATCAGAAATGTTCTTGGGCAAGAAGTATATGCGTCATATAGCCTGGGATTATCCGAAAAAACGCTGAATACCTCTAATCTGAAAGCTGGTATTTATGTTCTAGAGGTTCAGACAGCTAATAGTGAGTTTAGTAGGAGGTTGGTGATAGAATAGGTACTCGCGAAAAACCAAATGTCATGCTGAGCCGAGCCTGTCCTGAGCTTGGCGAAGGGAAGTACGGCATTTGATTATAAATTAAAAAGCAACATCGTCGTTGTAATGATAAAATTGCGACGTGGAACTACTAGCGAAGCAAAATAAATCTGCGCCTTAAACGGTTCCATGTCCTTGCCACCACTCAAACCTTCAAGGTTTGAAAGCGTCCTTACCGCAACAGAAACCTTGAAGGTTTTACCTTGCTGCAGACGGTGGAATGTTTAATACGCAGATTTTCATTCAATCTCAAATACAACTTGATTTACTATATTTTACCATTTTCGGTGATTGTATTCCCCGAATACGTAGATATTTGGTGATTATATCTTTAGAAACTAAAAATGATTTTACATCAGATCACCTAAGCCTCTGTGGGTTAAACCCTCCATAAGATTAGAGTTATAAAAAAAGCCGACAAAAAGCCGGCTTTTTATTTATGCTGATTGCTTGAAATTAGCTTTTCAGATTTGCTTGTGCAGCAGCCAATCGTGCGATTGGCACGCGGAAAGGAGAACAACTTACATAGTCCATACCCACGCTGTTACAGAATTCAACTGATGAAGGCTCACCGCCATGCTCACCGCAGATACCCACTTTCAACTTTGAATTGGCAGCGCGACCACGATCGGTTCCCATTTTCACCAATTGTCCAACACCTTCTTGATCTAGAACCTGGAATGGATCATGCTTTAGGAGACCTTTTTGAATATAGATCGGCAGGAATTTCCCAGCATCATCGCGAGAGTAACCAAAAGTCATCTGAGTAAGGTCATTGGTTCCGAATGAGAAGAACTCGGCATGCTCAGCTACTTCACCGGCAGTTAATGCAGCTCTTGGAATCTCAATCATAGTACCAACGAGGTAATCTACTTCCATTCCTTTTTCTTCAAAAACTTTCTTTGCGGTAGCTCTGATAAGTTCTTCTTGCATTTTGAATTCCTGAGCAGTTCCAATAAGAGGAACCATGATTTCAGGCTTAGGATTAAATCCATCTTTTTTAAGATCACAAGCAGCTTCAATAATAGCACGCGCCTGCATTTCTGTAATTTCAGGATATGTATTTCCTAAACGACAACCTCTATGCCCAAGCATTGGGTTAAATTCGTGAAGAGACTCCACTTTATCTTTAACTAGTTTTACATCTACGCCTAATTTTTCTGCCATTTCTTTTTGGCTTGCTTCGTCATTAGGAGTAAACTCGTGCAAAGGAGGATCAAGAAGACGAATAGTAACGCCAAAACCGTCCATTGCTTTTAGAATTCCGTAGAAATCCTCACGCTGAATTGGGAGTAATTTATCAAGAGCAACTTTGCGTCCAGCAGTATCTTCAGCGAGAATCATTTCACGCATTTTCCAAATACGTTCACCTTCGAAAAACATGTGCTCTGTACGACAAAGACCAATACCTTTAGCGCCAAATTCACGTGCTGCCTGAGCATCAGTTGGGGTATCAGCATTTGTTCTCACAGACATGCGTGTATTATTCTCAGCCATTTCCATTATTTTACCAAAGTTTCCTTCCAGTGAAGGCGTAATTGTAGCCACCTCACCGTCATAAACTTCTCCGGTAGAACCATTCAATGAAATATACTGACCTTCTTTAAATTCAACACCGTTTATGGTCAATGATTTCCCGCTTACCACAATACCGGCAGCTGAGGAAACACAGCATTTACCCATTCCACGAGCCACAACAGCTGCATGAGAGGTCATACCACCACGTTCGGTTAAAATACCAACTGCAGCAGCCATTCCTTTCAAATCTTCAGGAGAGGTCTCACGACGAACAAGAATAACTTTCTCGCCTTTCTCTGCCCATTCTGCAGCATCATTTGCTGAGAAGACAATTCTACCTGTAGCAGCACCCGGAGATGCAGGAAGACCTTTTGATAATACAGTAGCATTGGCAATGGCAGTTTTATCAAAAACAGGGTGTAATAATTCATCTAGTCTATTAGGATCCTGACGTAACAAAGCTGTTTTTTCGTCAAAATATCCCTGATTCATCATATCAACAGCGATCTTAACCATTGCTGCTGCAGTACGCTTACCATTACGAGTTTGCAACATCCAAAGCTTTCCATCCTGAATGGTAAACTCCATATCTTGCATATCTTTATAATGATCTTCTAGTTTTTGTTGAACCGTATCAAGTTCTTTATACAACTCAGGCATTTTTTCTTCCAGTGAAGGGAAAGTTGCAATGCGTTCTTCCTCAGTTATACCTTTTCTTTCAGCCCATCTTCTTGAGCCCTCAATTGTAATTTCCTGTGGCGTACGTACACCAGCAACAACATCTTCGCCCTGAGCGTTTACAAGATATTCGCCGTTGAAGATATCTTCACCTGTTCCGGCATCACGAGAAAAACAGACACCAGTTGCAGATGTATCGCCCATATTTCCATAAACCATGGCCTGAACGTTAACAGCTGTTCCCCACTCTTCAGGAATACCTCCCATTCTTCTGTATAGAATAGCACGCTCAGTATTCCAAGAATCAAACACTGCGCAAACTGCGCCCCATAATTGGTCCCAAGGATCAGTTGGAAAATCAACACCGGCTTTTTCTTTTACAACCGCTTTAAAAGCACTAACAACGCCTTTAAGATCTTCAACTGACATTTCATTGTCGGCCTGATATCCTTTTTCGTTTTTCACTTTATCAAGCACCAACTCGAAAGGACAGTGTTCGCCATGCTCAGCTTCTACACCCATAACTACTTCACCGTACATTTGAATGAAGCGTCGATATGAGTCATAAGCAAATTTTGCATTACCTGATTTTGCTGCAAGCAATTCAACCGCATCATCATTCATACCCAAATTGAGAACAGTATTCATCATTCCGGGCATAGAAACTCTTGCGCCAGATCTAACTGAAAGTAATAATGGGAAAGCATCACCAGTTGATCCAAATTTGGCATTCATAACCTGCTCTGTTGCTGAAATACCTGCTTCAACTTCGCCTTTCATGAGTTCAACTACTTTATCTTTTCCTATAGTATTATACTCTGTACACACTTCGGTTGTAATTGTAAATCCTGCTGGGACAGGTACCCCTATAAGATTCATTTCAGCTAAATTCGCTCCTTTACCACCGAGAAGATTTTTCATATCTGCTCTACCTTCTGCTTTACCGTTTCCAAAAGTATAGACCCTTTTAACTTGTGTCATAGTGTTCTGTGTTTTTTAAAATGAGGTGCAAATTTAATCATTCTCACCCGTTTTTACAATATTTAATGTATACTATTTTGCATTTAATTATTTTTTAATAATGAACTTGAAAATATTGTTCTCAAAAGCATTATGAGTTTATTGATAAACAATTGATTCAGTATTCCCCAAAATTTCATTAGATTTGTAAAAGTAAAACGAGTATATGCCGATAATTAATTCACTAATATCATGGATTAACCTAAAGCGACTGAATCAAATTGATGATATCAGACATAATCCGTTTTATTACCAAGAAGAAACTTTCAATTACCTTATTTGGAAAGCCGACAAAACCGAATTCGGAAAAATGTACGATTTCCGCAGCATCGATTCCATTGAGAAATTTCAAAGCAGGGTTCCGATTTCCTCTTACGAAGACCTATATCCATTTATCCATCGCATGATGAAAGGTGAAAGTAATATTCTCTGGCCCCGCGATGTAAAATGGTTTGCCAAATCTTCGGGCACTACCAATGAAAAAAGCAAGTATATTCCCGTGAGCAAAGATTCTTTAGAAGAATCGCATTTTAAAGGCGGAAAGGATGTTTTCGTTCTTTATACCGATAGTGTTCCCGAAAGCAAAATCTACACGGGCAAGGGTTTGACTTTAGGTGGATCCCATCAGGTAAATCCCATCAATGATCAATCGCGCGTGGGTGATCTTTCAGCCATTTACATAGAAAATGTACCTTTCTTCCTCGATCTAAAGCGCACTCCGGATGCAAGCATTGCCCTCATTGATGAATTTGACGAAAAAATACAACGCATTGCCGAGGTGAGCATCAATGAAAATGTAACCAGTATTGTGGGTGTTCCTTCGTGGAACCTTATCATGCTTAAGTATATTCTGGAGACTACCGGAAAAGACAATATCCATGAAATTTGGCCTAATTTGGAAGTTTTTGTACACGGAGGAATCAACTTTGAACCTTACCGTGAGCAATACAAAAAAATACTTCCTGCACCCGGCATGAATTATATTGAAACCTATAATGCTTCGGAAGGATTTTTCGCCATTCAGGATGACCTAAACGACTCATCGATGCTTCTTATGATGGATTATGGAATCTTTTATGAGTTTATTCCATTTGAAGACATCGACAAGGCAAAACCTCGAACACTTACTGTTGCTGATGTTGAAATTGGGAAAGTTTATGCTGTGGTGATCAGTACCACCGGTGGTTTATGGAGATATATGATTGGTGATACTATCGAATTCACCTCTTTATATCCGCATAAAATTATCATTAAAGGACGCACCAAGCATTTTATCAACGCTTTTGGAGAGGAATTAATGATTGACAATGCCGAACGGGCGCTGAAAAAGACTTGCGACAAAACCGAATCTATAATTAGCGAATACACCGCTGCGCCTAAATATATAGATGACGAAAGCAAAGGTCGCCACCAATGGCTGATTGAATTTACAAAAGAACCACAGAGCTTTGATGAATTTGCAAAAATCCTTGATCTCGAGCTGCAGAAACTTAATTCCGACTACGAGGCCAAGCGACAGCCCGGATCTACACTCGACATGCCCGAACTCATTATCGCCCGTTCAGGTCTCTTTATAGATTGGATGAAAAAACGCGGCAAACTCGGCGGACAGAACAAAATTCCACGTCTGGCCAACCACCGGGAATATATTGAGGAGTTGGTGGGGATGAATGGGTAAAATTGAATACTAATTCAACATCGGATCTTTAGGCACTTACAGAAAATATCTCAACACTGTTGAGAGAAATAAGCTGTAAGAATTGTGCTAGTTGACCCCAGAAAGGTCTGACCATCCAATAATCACAAAACCTGATACCACAAAAGGATAGAAGCTCGGTCAAATATATTACACAAAGAATTTCATCTTGTAGGGATGATCCAAAACATCAATCTTTCCATGATCCTCTTTTCAATCGGAACGATGGAAAGATTTCAATAAGAGAGCTTAATTCAACATCGGGTCTTTAGGCATGTGCAGCCAGAAGCGGTAATCTTTACCAAGTGTTCCTACATATTTATTCCACATTTGTTCGGGCTTCAGTTTCATAATCATATCTGGTTTCGGAATAGCCACCGCCCATGAATTGGATTTTATTTCGTCGTTAAGCTGATTGCTTGTCCAACCACTATACCCAAGAAAAAAACGAATGTCCTTTGAATCAACCAGACCGGCTTTAATTTTCTCGGTAAGTGCTTCTAAATTGCCACCCCAGTACATTTCTTCATTTACTTGAACAGAGTCAGGAATTTCATCCCCAAGCGTATGCAGAAAAAAAACTTTATCAGAATCAACCGGCCCGCCAATATATACCGGAGCATTAAATTCAGGAATACCACTAACAACCTCGTTCAAAGTCATTTTCAAAGGCTTATTAATAATAACCCCAAATGATCCATCATCGCTATGATCTATGAGTAAAATAACTGAGCGACGAAAATAAAAATCACGCAATAAAGGCTCAGACAACAGGAGACGTCCCTGTGTCGGCGCAATTGCATTTGATTTTATTTCAAACATCGCTTTATATTTTTAGTTAGAGATTCTTTTTATACATTTGACAAGTAAAACACTTCAAAAGTTGTTCCATAAAGTGAAAATTTATCAACATCATGACAAATATCTGAAGCTGAGAGAAGAATACAGCACTTTCTGCTTCGATTCTTTCGACATTTTCAAAGATACTGACAAAGTGACTGCCCGTTTTCACTTTACTATTGATGATCATTTTCACTTCAGTCCACAAGTCACCTTATATTTTAACAGCATAAATGCTCAAATATTGCATTCAGAGCAAGATTTGAGACAAATTTTCTTCCACTGCGGCATGGTGGAACTCATAAGCTATTGGAAATCTACCTGCGCCCCCAAATTGATAATCAAAGATTTTCTACTTGATAACGAACAATTAAATTGGTGGAAAAAGCTTTATTATCAGGGTCTGGGCGAATTCTTTTATATCAATGGAATAAACACTACTCAAAATGATTTTATTCAAATTGAGAGCCATGGGCCAGCACCGGTTTTGGTTCAAAACTTCAAAGTCGATGCCCAAAAAGTAATTGTACCCATTGGTGGTGGAAAAGACTCGCCGGTAACACTGGAATTGCTAAAAAATGCGGGATATGACGTTCTCCCACTCATCATTAATCCTCGGGGTGCTACTGTAAATACACTTATTGCCGCCGGTATTCCTGAAGATTATTTCATCAGAATTGAAAGAACCATAGATCCCCAGCTTTTGAAAATGAATGCTGAAGGATTTCTAAACGGTCATACGCCATTTAGTGCTATGCTGGCTTTTTATACATTGAGTGCAGCTATTATTACAGGAAGCAAATATATTGCGCTGAGCAATGAAAGTAGCGCCAATGAGAGCACTGTTAAAGGCAGCGATGTCAATCATCAATACTCTAAATCATTTGAATTTGAAAGCGACTTTAGGCAGTATTACATGAAATATATCGCCAGTGAAACAGAGTATTTCAGCTTTTTGCGCCCGATAAGTGAATTACAAATTGCCTCTCTCTTTGCCAAAATGCCTGCCTACCATCCCATTTTTAGAAGCTGTAATGTAGGCAGCAAAGAAAATAAATGGTGTGGTCATTGTCCGAAATGCCTGTTTGCATCCATAATTATCAGCCCGTTTTTAAGTCCTGAAGAAACACGAAATATCATTGGTCGAAATATTCTAAATGACGCATCGCTACAAGAATTCATTGATGAACTCAGCGGAAAAAAGGAAGCAAAGCCTTTTGAGTGTGTGGGTACAACAGAGGAAGTGAATCTTGCAATGTCTGCAGCATTAGATCAATATAAAATTGCAGAAGAAGATATTCCGATACTATTGCAAAAAGCTGATCCATTTGATAAAGGAATTCTGAATTCTGCATTATTGGAATGGAATAACGAACATTTTTTACCCCCAAAAACAGAAAGAACACTGAAAGATGCCCTTGGAATTAAATGATTTTATACGTTATCTTCAGAATAAGAAAATTCTGATTGCAGGCTTTGGTCGTGAAGGACAAAGTTCATTCAATTTTCTTCACAAACACCTTAATAACGAGCAGATTTTTTTGGCAGACAAAAGCGCGGAACCATTTAAGGGAATTCCTGAAAATTTCCCCATAAGCAACATTTTTCATGGTCATGAGTATTTAGAAAAAGCGGATGAGTTTGACTTAATTTTGAAAACACCGGGTATTCCAATGACAGAATTCACGGCCAATATAAAAGATGATGATAAAGTCACTTCTCAAACAGAATTATTCTTACAGTATTTTCGGGCAAGAGTTATTGGAATTACGGGTACAAAAGGAAAGAGCACTACAAGCAGTCTGATTCATCACATTCTTAAAGAAACAGGGCACAACAGCATACTGGCCGGAAATATAGGCTCCCCCATTTTCGACTATCTCGACAAACACAATGGAATATTTGTATTGGAATTGAGTTCGCACCAGCTTGAACATTGCAGGTTTTCGCCGCATATTTCAGTTTTGCTGAATATTTTTCCGGAGCATCTTGATCATTATAAGTCTTTTGAAGATTATGCCGAAGCCAAATGGCAAATTGCACTTCATCAAAACAAAGCTGATATTTTAATATTGCCAAACGAGTTGTATCAATGTGCCGCTGCAAAAAAAGACCTAAAAGCCAAGGTTCAGGTTTTTGATACGCAGCGTTTAAAACTGGATGGCATAAACAGCATAAGTTTTGGCGAGAATTCTGTTTTTTATCGAGATAATAATGGCGAAAGTATCATTTGCAGCAATTATAAAAAGATTCAACTTAAGGGAAAACATAACCGCCTTAATATGGGTGCTGCTTTTCTGGTTGCAGAAGTATATGGATTAAACGATAATGAAATCATGAAAGCCATGTATAGTTTTGAGCCTCTACCTCATCGATTGGAATTTCTTGGTCAATTTAAAGGCATTGAGTTTTATAATGATTCTATTGCAACTATTCCCGAAGCTTGTATTGCAGCTTTGGAATCTATTCCCAAGTGCGATAGTCTTATTTTGGGTGGATTCAATCGTGGAATTGCATATGAAGAATTGGTACAATACCTTATTTCTAGCAATGTCAGCAATTTGATATTAATGGGAGAAGTGGGTCAGATATTAAAAAACACCCTGCGCAAATACAACCATCACAAGAAAGTATTTGATGCTTATAATATTCAGGAAGCAGTTGAAATGGCATACAAACATACCAAAGAAGGCAAAGCCTGTCTTTTATCTCCTGCAGCCAGCAGTTATGATCAGTTTAAGAATTTCGAAGATCGTGGCGAGCAGTATAAAGCTGCAGTGCGAGATTTAGGAGCATAAAAAAACCGCCCGAAGGCGGTTTCTATAAAAAGTTTATTTCTTTTTATCTTTAGATTCACCTGGTGGGTTTGAAATCGAATCACGCATATCAGTATCGGCCTGAATATTTTTCAGACGATAATAGTCCATAATTCCAAGATTTCCTTTGGTAAATGCTTCAGCAATAGCTCTTGGGATTTCTGCTTCTGCAAGAATAACTTTTGCACGAGCTTCCTGAGCTTTAGCAATCATTTCTTGTTCTTCAGCAACAGCCATAGCTCTTCTTTCCTCAGCTTTCGCCTGAGCAATGTTTTTATCAGCTTGAGCCTGATCCATCTGCAGAACAGCACCAATGTTTTTACCTATATCAATATCGGCGATATCAATGGAAAGAATTTCAAATGCAGTTCCGGCATCAAGACCGCGAGCCAATACAACCTTAGAAATCTTATCAGGATTTTCCAAAACTTCTTTATGGCTAACAGAAGAACCGATTGAAGTTACAATACCTTCACCAACACGGGCAAGGATAGTTTCTTCACCGGCACCCCCAACGAGTTGGCGAATACTAGCACGAACAGTTACACGAGCTTTAGCCACAAGCTGAATACCATCTTTAGCAACAGCAGTTACCGGAGGAGTATTAATAACTTTAGGATTAACACTCATCTGTACAGCTTCAAATACATCACGACCAGCAAGGTCGATAGCAGTTGCGGCTCTGAAATCCAATGGAATATTGGCTTTATCAGCACTAATAAGTGCATTAACAACCATTTGCACGTGACCACCGGCCAAATAGTGCGCTTCCATATCGTTTCTGGTAAGATTAATTCCCGCTTTATGAGAAGTAATCAATGCACGAACAATAACTTTTGGTGGAACTTTACGCCAGCGCATAAATATCAGCTGAATCAGCGATACACGTACGCCTGATAAAAGTGCAGTAAACCATAGGCCTACAGGCACCAAATAGAAAATAAACAGCAAGCCTATCAAACCACCAATACCAATAGCAAAATAAAGCCCAATGGTAGATGATTTCACAGCAAGCAAAATTAACATTGCAGTTTCAAGGGTCATAATTATGATTTTAAGGGTTTTACAAATATTCGATAGCCTTCCACTTTGGAGACCGTTATTTCCGTATTCACTTCAATAATTCCTTCCATGCTGTGCACTTCATACACTTCATCATTGATTTCAGCATTTCCAGATGGTTTAAGGCGAGTTACACATTTTCCAATATCGCCTTTTTTTACTTTATCTTCGTCAATAACATTTACTCTGCTATCTATAGTTTCTCCCAGTGAGACTCGCCGCCAGGTACCTGATCTAAACAGCAAAATCATTAAAAGCACCACAAATACCACCGAAATACTCAATGTTATATGTCCACTTGTAGATCCATAAGATT
>JAFGWG010000064.1 GCA_016937255.1 Bacteroidales bacterium | reverse complement strand
TACAGAAACTCACTCGCTCACTGAAAAGTTGGTAATTAAATAAGAATTGCTACTTATATTTCAGAAAACCTGACTTGCGTCATTTGATGTATGTCAGGTTTTTTCATGTATAATTGGCTGCGAACTAAGCCATTTAAGCCACGAGATGTGATCTTGCAGGAGGGGGTATGAAATTTTTGGTAAATTTGGAATTGGTTGATTGGGGAATGGGTCAACTTACTCTTTTCTTATAAAATTTGGCATTTCATCAGGAAGAACCAAAGAGAGTTCAACGTAACCCACAAATGCACCCTCTTCAAAACGAGGCGCTTGGTAAATGAGTTTTCTTACTCCATTCTTTTCTATTGTATATGCATTGATGGTATGCGTTTGTAATAATTCTTTCAGCTTTTCAGCAGCTTTGGGAGGATGACACTCAAAAAGAGATTCTCCAATAAGCGCTTTGCCTCCATATTTTTCAAAAGTAGAGGCTGATTTATCATTCATGTCTAGAATTATTCCTTCTTTATCGCTAATGGTAATAGCAAAAGGGACTTCCTGGAGTGTTTTCATAATAGTGTATTATGCGTGAAATTTGAAAATAGAGCGTATTAATATTTGCATTTAATTTCTGGCCATTCCATATTTGTCAGATAAGAATCAACCTGTTTCTCGCATGTTTTTTTCTGATCAGAAGGGAATGAAACTCTTACTTTACAATACCATTCCTTATCATGAAAAATATACAAATACGAATTCAAGACTGTCTTTTCACCACGATAATCAGCTAAAACCGTGAACAGTCCATATTCGGCTTCGTGCCCGGAGTATTCTGTTTTTCCTTCTTCAAAACACTCGGCATTTTCATAGTTTGAAAGAATGGAGTTCTTGCTTTCGCTATACTGAAATTCATAATCTGTTGAGGTATAGCCACGTCCAAAGGGATAAATATAATGTGTTAGCTCAGTGCCTTCGGCAGATTCATATGCAGCACTTATATCAAACCCATCTTCGTCATATTGACGAGTGCCTCTGAAAGTAAGTCCGCCACACTCGGTTGGGAAACAAGTTCCTGATTTCTCGTGCAGAAATGCACATTCTGGTTCTACAATATCTGCTTCCTGCTTAGGTTTTGGGTTTTGACAGGCAGCCATGGCAAGCATTAATAAAACAAAAAGGTAGATAATGGGAGTGAAGTTTACTCTTTTTAATAAAATGTGTTTCTTATTTGAATTCATGATTTTGCTTTTTAGGTAAATGATCAAGTATTTATTAATGATTTATTGTCCCGATTCAATCTTAGCCTTCTTTTTTTCGTTAATCAGGTCTTGCATGGATATTGGATCACATTCAATGATTACGATGTCAACAAAAACATAGGTAATTTCTTTATTTGGATCTTGTGGTGCCGTAAACAATTGACGCAGTTCATTAGGATTAAGTGTCATTTGCTGTGATTCTTCCGTAATAGAATTAACTATTTCTCCACTGCTGTTGATTCCTTGTGTGGTCCATCTAAATTTAAGTTTTGCAGGTGTCGAATTGTCGTTTTTTGCTTTCATAATCCAGCCATGCTCAGAATAGACTGTTATTTGATTACAGGAAGCGGTGTCTTGCGCGGCAAGATATATAAAGCCAGCAAAACAAATAACCAAGAAGAGAAGGATCTTTTTCATCATTCAAAATTTAATATAAAAGTAGTTTATTTTTGAATTGATACCAAAAAGCATGGATTTTATTTGTAAAACTTGTCTAATTAAACCTATCGTTCGATTTTGTTTCGTTTGGATTGCCAGTCTTGTTATTAATCCAACTCAGTATGAGGATTTAGTGGTTAAACGAAATTCCATAAATAGTTTCGCCGTAGATGGATTCTGCGCCGAGTGGGGAAGTTGGAGGTCGTCCCTTCGTCGTTCCTCCTCAGGATAAACTTCTCCTCCCTCTTTTTTTCTGCTGCGCATAAAAAAACACTTCTTGCGAAGTGTTTTCATCTCCACTTTGTGGAGTTGGAGGGAGTCGAACCCTCGTCCAAACAGCCGACAAAAAAGCTTTCTACATGTTTAGTTTCCTTTTAATTGTCGGGAGAACAAATGGCAGTAAACGGGCCTCTTGCTTCCTTATCTTCTTTATTTAACAACAAAGCCGAAGTTTCTTCATTGCGATTCCAACATTTTCAGTGCCTCGATCGGAGCGCTGTTGGACTGAGCTCCCCGGGAGACAAATGGGTCTTAAGCATTCCGCTTAAGCAGCCATTGCGTACGAATAATCGTTGCCGTTTAAATAAATGTTGCACCAGTTTTTACGGAGTTACAGGTAACATTCTCCGACATGCTTACTTTCCCACCAAAACTGCTGTCGAAACCGTGACAACCCCATTGGAAAAGAATTTTGCTTATCGCTATTGTCTAAAATCAACTCAGATAAATAGCGGTTTTGCTTGTACAAAGATACAATATTTCTGAGTTTTCAAATTGAATTCTATTATGTTTATAATTTTTGAACATTTTTCCAATGACGATGGCTTATTATTTGGATATTTTGTCTTAATATTGGTGCTTAAACTTTGAAATCTTCTGTTCCAATACTTAATGATAATGTTTTGGTCATTAATATTAGCTTTTTAGTCTAAATAATTGGGGAAATTAACAATTCAATAATATTATATATAATTGATAATCAGTCGATAATGAAATTTTACTTGCTATTCCCAATATATCGTTAATAACATTTTGGGGTTATCTTGCAAATTGCATTGACATAGCCTTTACTTTTGTAAGAAATACGAAAAGTGATGTTGAACAGTCTGAACCAATATTTATCCAAAAGTTACGCAAATAGAGGCATGCTGATGATTATCGGAGGTGCAGAAGATCGCACTGATGAAAAATATGTATTGCAGCATGTGGTAGAATATTCAAAAGCCACTACTATTTCCGTAATTCCAAGTGCATCGGGTTATCCTGTGGGCTTGGGAGAGGATTACTTTTATGCATTCAGCCAATTGGGTGTTACCGATATTCGTATTCTTGATATGCGATCACCCGAAGACTGTATGAAGGAAGAAAACCTGAAGCATATTCGTGAGTCAAATCTGGTTTTTATAACTGGTGGCGATCAAGTGCGATTATTCAATGTAATTGGTAATACGCCTGTTGCAAATCTTATTCGTGAGCGTCATTTCCACGATGGACTTTCCGTAGCAGGTACCAGTGCTGGAGCAGCAATTGTTAGCAGCCCTATGATTTATGATGGAAGTCAGCTCGGCTTGTATAAAGGTCGTGTGCATTTCAGCGAAGGATTGGGTTTGATGGAAGGTGTAACTGTTGATACGCATTTTGTTGCTCGTGGTCGTTTAGGACGTCTTACACAGTTTCTTTGTACCGGAATTAGTACTCATGGAATTGGAGTGGGAGAAGATACTGGTTTGTTTATAAAACCCGATTTCACAGCAGACGTTTTTGGATCAGGAATGGTAAGTGTGGTGAAAACCAATAATGTGCAATTCAACAATTATAACGAGATTGATGAAGATATGCCCATTTCCATTCAGGGTATAGAGGCTGGATTTCTGCAAGACGGAACTACATTCGATCTGAAAACGTGGTCGATACTTTCAAGCGTTCCAAAAAAAAACGCTGAGGCAATCCTAAGAGAAGAGGCGTACTAGAATTTTTCTAATATTTTTATTTTTCACCCCATTTCGGGTTGTTTTTTCATCCAATTTCTTCGGATGATATCCTTTTTTATCCCTTTGTAGAGACAAAGCATGCCTTGTCTCTACGAATATTAAAAAAGAAACATGAAAGGGTTCAAAATAAGTAACCCGGTATGAAATCTCGGGAAAGAAATAACGAGGGAAGCAACACTGAATGGGGTGAATATGGCGGCTATTATGCTAAAAAAAAGCCTGCAATATTCACAATTCGATCAGGTTTCGGGTTTATCTTACGGTAAATCTCGACTTAAATCCAAAGCATACTCCGATAAAATCCAACCTACATTGCCATCGGGAAGCTCTATTTTTAACCAATTTTCACTACGATCCAGTATTTGTACCGTATTTGCTTGTTCAACCACCACAATATTGGTTCCGCCTTGTCCGGGCTCACTTCGTACTGGTACAGAGAGATTTTTTATAACAGCTTTTGATGGATTATTTATGGAATAATAAGCCCATGAACTGATGCACAATGAAATTAGATATAGAAACAGAGCCAGTACAGAAAAATAGAAAAACATTCTACGTTTCTTACGGCTCGCGCTAAAGAAAAAGATCAGTATCAGTGCAGGTAATACCAATTGTAGTATTAAAAACAGAATTATCCAAGTTGTTGGAGAAAAAAGAGTGTAGAGGAAATTCCAAATTTCATTAAAAAATGAGGGTGGCACAGAATCTCTATCTGAGAATAATTCATTATTTAGAAACTCAAGATTAAATTTAGCATCGTCGTGTGAAGGATTCAAAAGCAGGGCTTTTTCGTAACACCAAATTGTATTGGCAAATTCAGCCTCACGATAATATGCATTGCCGAGATTATAATATAAATCTGCTGAAATATAGCCCAATTCAGGCAATTTCCGGAAGCTGGTAATGGCTACATCATAGTTTTCTGCATTATAGGCTGTTACTCCCTGCTCGAACAAAAGTTCAGCATAATCGTCTTCTGCAACGCTAAAAAGTGGCAGACATAAGGCAAATATGATTATACTCAGCTTTTTCATTTCGTTCCTGTTTGAACATCCACAATTAGTTTCGAGGCTTTATCGTAAAGATCTTTCATGTTTCCTTTATCGCTTACTGGTGCAAAGCGAGCAAAATCGCAGGCATGCAAAATTTCAGTGAATCGTAAGGCTAAATCTTCTTCTATCCCATTACTCAGCAATGTCTCTTTTACATTATCTACACTCAGATCGGATATTGGAACGGTAAATTTATCGGTAATATACAACCACATGGCATGAGATAATTCCTGAAAGAATTCATTTTCTTTTCCTTCTTTGCTGAATTTGTTTGCTTTTTTCAAACGATTCTTTGCCACACGCATAGCCATTTTCATTTTGAACTCATTCAGATTACTGCGGAGTTTGATATGCTTTCGCATGAAATACAATATAATGAAGAATGCAAGCCAAATTAAGGAGAAGAATATCCAAAATACAGTAGAAAACATAAACTCGAGTAGCATAACTCTAGAAGGGCTTTTCTCATGAATATATCTGATATCCTGCTTCACTTCGTTTGTGCCTGATGAGGGGCCTGAACCACTTCCCTTGGCCACTTTCAGATTAATGGCATCAAATTCCTGAGTTTCATATCTCCCTGTTTGAGGATTAAACCATGAAAATTCCCATGGCCCAAGTTTATAATTTCCTGCAATTTCCGGTACCAGCATATACTCAAACTCGCGGATACCATTAATGCCATTGATATTGATTGAAAAATCATCATTGGTTTCTGGATCGTAAACCTTAAGTCCAGGAGGAACTTCCAATTCAGGAGCATCAATCAGCATGAGATTTCCTTGCCCTGTTACGGTAAGTTTCAATATCAATCCCTCTCCGGTTAAACATCTCTTTTTATTAATTTTGATTGAAGCGTCAAAATCGCCTACAGCATTTTCAAAAGATTCTGGTTTTCCATGCTCTGGCAAGGGTTTCACATTAATACTTATTGGCGTAGATGAAAGTATTCGCTTTTCTTGAGTAGAACCAATACCTTTAAAAGGGTCGCTTCCGAAGGGATCGCTGAAAAACTTATTAAAAAAGTCGAAAGGATTATTGGCTTCCTGATTTGGAATTTGAAGTATGGCTTCCACATCGAGCGCTGGAATGGTATAGGTTCCCGTATTCTGGGGATAGAGAGCTATTTTTCGGATTTCTCCAACTAAATATACTTCTCCGTTAATGGTTTCGTTCCATGTTTTTGCCTGACTCGAAGGACTAACCAAATCTTCAATCCAAAAGCCATCCATCGATTCAGTTTTGTCTACGCCATATTGCGAAATATCGACCTTGGTATAAATGCGATAAGAAACAATAACAGGTTCTCCTACAAATACCGAATTCTTATCAGGAGTAGCAGTTAGATACGCATATTCATTGTTGGTGTTTTTGGTTTGTGTACTCGAATTCTTAGAAGAATTATTTTGCGGACTATTATTATTGGCTACTGCATTTCCACCTTTTGTAACAGTAATTTCAACACTATTGGATGAATATACTTGACCGCCAGCTTTAACTTTTGCAGGTCCAATGGTGAATGTGCCCTCTTTAACAGCCTGTAAAGAGAAAATCCACCTGTTTTCGCCACCACCATCATTTACCACTTGATTATTGATGATAATCTGAAAACTTCCTCCTCCGGTATAGCTCTGCTGTCCAATGAGTCTAAACCCATTGAATGACGGTTTGGTAAAAGTTTCAGGATTCGCACCCTTTAATAAATATGTTATTGAAAATGATTGACCTACAGGCACCGAAATTACATTAGAAGATGCCGTAAATTCTACTTGCGACCACAAAATAAGTGATGTCCACATAAAAAGCAGAAAAAATGCAAGTCTTCTCATTTTACCAATCCTTTTCTATTCGGCTTCCGCCTAATGATTCCTTACCCTTGTGAATTTCTTTCTGGGTTTCCTTTTCTTTGTTTCTCATGGCTTTTAGCAATCGCTCCGCCTGATCTTTAGTCATTTGAGGTTGCTGATCCTGGTCCTTGTTCTGATCTTTATTTTGATCTTTGTTCTGATCTTTGTTCTGATCTTTGTTCTGATCTTTATTTTGGTCTTTATTTTGGTCTTTGTTCTGATCTTTATTTTGGTCTTTATTTTGATCTTTGTTTTGATCTTTGTTCTGGTCTTTGTTTTGATCTTTATTTTGATCTTTGTTCTGATCTTTATTCTGATCCTGCTGTTGTTGTTGTTGTTGTTGCTGCAGCATTTTTAACGCATACGATAAATTGTATCTGGAGTCTTCATCATTAGGATTGTTTTTTAATGCATTTTTATACATTTGAATGCTTTCCTGATATTTTTTCTCATTCAGGTACGTGTTTCCAATATTATGATAAATATTTCCTGTTGTATTTGGGTCTAGGCTGTCATTGAGTAGGGAAGAGTATAAATCGCGACTGCCTTCCATATCTCCATTTTTATACATGGTATTGGCTAAATTATATGTGGCTTTGAATTGATATGGTGTTTCCTTTTCAAGTACCTTGCGATACAAGTCTTCTGCTACATCAAATTTCTGATCACGGTATGCATCGTTGCCGCTGGAGATGTCTTTCACTACATCTTGTGCTGAAAGAGAAAATGCAGCGAAGAGTAAAGAGAAAACTAAAAATATACGCATCATATTTTCCTCCTTTCTACAAAATTTCGCAATTGGTTCTGCCATTTCATCCTCTTCTCAATTAAGAAAAACTCTATAATAAGAAGTAGAAATACAGGCAAAAGAATCCATAAATACAGTGAACGATAATCGGAGAACATAATGGATCCGGTTTCTTCCTTTTCCATATTGGCCAAAGCATCAGCTATTATTTGCGGAGCATAAGCAAGATCTTCGTAATCGACAAAAACGCCACCGCTTTGTTTGGCAATATCCTTCAGGAAATCAAGATCGGGTTTGGATACAACTACGTCGCCCTTAACTTTTTTGTATCCGGTTTTTATTCCCTGAGAGTAAATTGGAATTGGGGCGCCATTTTCAATTCCCAGTGCGATGGTATGAATAGGAATATTTCTGTCCTTATATATTGATATAATTTTCTTTGGGTTGCCTTCAAAATTTTCCCCATCTGAAAACAGGACCACAGCCGGATGAGTGGATTTACTGCTGTCAATACTTTCCAATGATAACTCAAGTGCTTTTTCAATATCTGTCCCCTGAGGATCGATAAGATCTGTTTCAATATTGCGAATGAACATGACAGCTGCAGAATGATCAATGGTCATGGGTAATTGAATAAAAGCATCACCGGCAAAAAGAACGATTCCTATTCGATCAGAACCCAATTTGTCGATAAGTTGCAGCATAATTTGCTTGCTTTTTTCCAAACGACTGGGTTCAATATCCTCAGCCATCATTGAGTTGCTGATATCTACCACAAACTGAACATCGGAGCCTTTTGAACTTACCTGACGGTCAACGCGCTTTCCGGCTAGTGGATTAGCCATAACCATGATAAGACCACCCAGAGCAATTGCCATTAAAACAAACTTAGTTAAGGTTTTTAAATGCGAATATGCAGGCAAAGAAAGGATTAGATTTTTTTCACTAAAAAGTCTGCGCAGTTTTTTGTTTCTCTGTGTAAAATACAGTAGAAATAGTAGCGCGAATCCAATTATGGAAAGCAACCACCAGAGATATGATATGTGTTCGAATCTATACATCCTAGGGTAATAATTTTAAAAATGTGTAACGAACAAATATGTCGATAGCCAGTAAGAGAAGTGCAAAGAAAACCGGGTAGTGGAATAAATCCTGCATATCTGACATGCGTGCCACTTGAATTCTGGTTTTCTCCATCTCGTCAATTTCTTTATATATTTTCACAAGCGATTCATTATCAACCGCTCTAAAGTATTTTCCACCAGTTTTGTCAGCCATTTCCTGCATCAAAGGCTCATCAATATGTGATTCAAGATAATCGTACGATGTTCCACCCATTGCATTTTGAACAGGATAAGGAGCCCGTCCCTTTGTTCCAACACCAATAACATAAATGCGTATGCCATATACCGATGCAATATTTGCAGACATAATTGGGTCGATATAGCCCGAATTATTAACCCCATCGGTGAGTAGAATAATTACTTTGCTCACAGCAGTGCTTTCCTTAAGACGATCAACAGCAATAGATACTCCATCACCAATTGCAGTTCCATCGTTTACTATTCCGCTGCGAATTTGCAAAAGAAGTTTCTTTAATACAGAATGATCTGCAGTAAGTGGGCACTGGGTAAAAGCAGAGCCAGCAAAAGCAACCAGGCCAATTCGATCATTTGGGCGTCCATTAATAAAGTCTTCAGCTACAGCTTTTGCTGATTCCAAACGATTGGGTTTCAGGTCTTCAGCCAGCATTGATCCAGAAATATCATTAACCAGCATGATGTCTATTCCTTCAATGCTATAGTTTTCGTGAAAGCTATAGGTTTGTGGCCTTGCAATGGCAAAAATTATTAAACCCAATATTAGAAAACGCAATACAGGTAGGGCATTCCAAAGGGTTTCTCTAAATGTTGTTGGAATATGATTTAATGCTTTAAGTGCGGGGAAAGTAATGCTATGACGCTTATGGCCAATTCGCTCATAATACCAGTATATCATTACAGGTAAAATGAGAAGAAGCAAAAATGCATATGGATGGGCAAAACTAATATCAGGCATGGTCACCCCCTTCTTCAGAAAATCTTGGTCTGGTTTCTAAGACAAAATTAATTGCTTTAGAAAGTGAATCCTCGAAATCGCCCGGCATTGGTTTGTATTTGGCAAACTTCACATAATCTGAAGTACGCAGCACTGGTGAAAGGAGGTTTTTAGACTCATCGCTGAAAGACTGTTTGCGCAAAGCGTCCATTATTTCTGAGCTCACCATTTCCTCTGCTTCAATCTGGAATTGACGCTCAAGATATCGGCGAATAATATCTGTTAGATCCGTGTAATATATTTTTGCATTAACTTTTGTCCAGCTACGCTCTTCTTTTATCTTATTTAGCTTAGTCATTGCTTCATCGAAGGCACTCATTAGCTGAATTTCTTCCACTTCTTCAACAGTAACTCTTCTTTTCCGACGGCGGATAATAAAATAGATCAATAATCCGAGAGCTATTATTCCGAGAATCAAAAATACTATCCACCATGGGAAAGGCTTTTTGTATTCAACCTCATAAATATCTTTGACATCTTTAATGGCTTGCGTAGTATCTACTGCAACGGTTGCACAATTTAGAAAAACGGTATCGCTTAGTACTGTTTGAGTATCGGCATTGGCATCGAGATATGTAAATTGTAGAATCGGAATAGCAAAACGACCACTATCGTATGCAGAAATATCGAGTTTTTGCTTAAATAAGATATATCCGTTCTTGCTTGATGAATCAAGATCTGTGCGATCTAAAACTTCAATTCCGGAAGGAAAGGAATCGGGTAGCTCAGGAATTGAGATAATATTTATCTGTGCAGGAAGCTTTGCAGTCCACGACATTGTAGATATTTCTCCTACTTTAATTGTCTTCGGATTAAGCTTAATTTCAATGGTATCTTGAGCAAAGCTTTGAAGAAAACCTGCTTGTAAAATCACCAATATGATCAGTAATTTCCTCATGCTCTTTTCTCTCTTTTCTTAAACAATGAAACCAATGGTGGAATATAATCTCTGTCGGTTTTCAAATTCACCACATCAACACTAAATCGCATAGAAAGATTATCAAGATATGCCTTATGTGAATTCCACCACGATTGGTACATTTTTCTATTCTTGCGTTTGGTATTGATTATTCGAACTTTCCCGGTTTCTGGATCCGACATCATCATCAATCCAGCATCGGGAAGTTCCATTTCAAATGGATCCATAACCCGTAATGCCAGCAAATCATGTTTACGGGCACTTATCCCAAAAGCTTTATCATATCCGGTATCCATGAAATCGGAAATCAAAAACACAATAGAACGGCGATTACTTACACGATTCAAATATTCCAAAGCCGAATTTATTGAAGTTCCTTTACCTTTAGGCTCATAGGTAAGCAAATCACGAATGATGCGTAAAATATGCTTTTGCCCTTTTTTGGGTGGAATGAATTTTTCTACATGATCGGAGAAGAAAATCACACCCACTTTATCGTTGTTTTTTAGTGCAGCAAAAGACAAAATACCAGCCAGCTCGGTTAATAATTCGATTTTCGATTTTGCCATAGAACCAAAAGCATTGGAAGCACTAACATCGATAAGCAGCATGGTGATTAATTCGCGCTCTTCTTCAAAAATCTTTACATAAGGGTGGTTGAATCGGGCAGTTACATTCCAGTCGATGCTACGCATATCGTCGCCATACTGATATTCGCGCACCTCGCTGAAAGTCATACCCATGCCTTTAAAAGCACTTTGGTACTGCCCCGCAAAAATCTGGTTGGATAACCGGCGGGTTTTAATTTCAATGAGTTTTACTTTTTTTGATAGTTCAAAAATTTCCATCTTAAGGAACCTGTATACTGTTTAAAATATCTACAATAATTTGATCGCTGCTGATATTTTCTGCTTCAGCTTCATAGGTTAATCCTAATCTATGACGCATCACATCGGCTGCAACAGCGCGAACATCTTCGGGAAATACATATCCACGACGATTAAGGAAAGCAAAAGCTTTAGCCGCTTTAGCCATGTAAATTCCCGCTCGAGGAGATGCGCCAAACTCTATCATGTCTTTGTATTGCCCCAAACCGTACTGATCGGGATAACGGCTTGCAAAAACAATATCGCTGATATAATTTGTAATTTTATCATCGAGATAAACCTCATGCACTAGATTTCTTGCTTTGATAATATCGGCTATTGAAACCACCTTATTTGGAATTGGGTATTGTAGTGTGAGATTTCGGTTTATAATTTCTTTTTCTTCACTCTTTTCAGGATACCCAACAATAACTTTCATCATGAAACGGTCGATTTGAGCTTCTGGTAATGGGTAAGTGCCTTCCTGCTCGATGGGGTTTTGAGTGGCAAGCACGAGAAATGGCTCCTCTAGTTTATAGGTTTCATCGCCAATGGTTACCTGACGCTCTTGCATGGCTTCTAGCAATGCCGACTGCACTTTGGCAGGTGCACGGTTAATTTCATCGGCCAAAATGAAATTGGCAAATAGAGGCCCTTTACGCACCACAAAATCTTCCGATTTCTGGCTATATATTAATGTACCCACAAGGTCGGCTGGTAAAAGATCGGGGGTAAACTGTATGCGACTAAATTCCGCTTCAACAGTTTTTGCCAATGTGCTAATAGCCAAGGTTTTTGCCAAGCCTGGAACACCTTCCAATAAAATGTGACCATTTGCAAGCAAGGCAATAATCAATCGATCAGTCATTCCTTTTTGGCCAACAATACATTTGGCAAGTTCGGCTCTGATCAATTCTACAAATGCACTTTCCTTTTCAATGCGTGCATTCAACTCCTGTATATCTACCTGATTCAGCATAGTTTGAAGTTTTTTTGCTCTTTAACAAAATTAATTCCAATAGTCATAAACTGACAAATTTTCCAATTATTGTAAAAAAATGTCACTTTTTTCTGTAAAAATTTCAGCCAAATTACAAATATTTGCTGTACTAAATTGATTTTATGCAAGATAAAGAATAGAATTATAAATTTAGATACTTCACTTGCATATATCTTAAATATCTTCTTCATTAGCGCATGGATTTGAAAGTTGCACTAAACGAATTCGATAAAAAGGAAATCCGCTATATGATGCGGGCTGGGATTATTATTCCAATATTGTTTTTTCCAATTGCTTGTGCAGTATACGTTATGATTGTATTAAATTCTAGTGAGGGTTTTGACAAAATTGAATTTATCATTCCTTTTATAGCATTGATTTCTGTATTACTTTCTTTGCTCATCAATAGAAAATATCGACTTGACTTGAAAGAAGGGTATAAAATTGCACGTGATGTTCAAATTGACCGCAGAGAAGAGAAAAAAGATTTTGAGGCAGGTAGTGGGACTTTGTATCTTGGACAGAAAATGAATGAGTTTACAGCATACTATTTTATAATTGAAAACACTCGTTATCGCGTCGTGAAGGAGTTATATGAATCTTGTCATTCCTGCTCCATGATCTATATGTTTTTTACACCCCACAGCAATATTCATATTGGATTTGGACAGATGGAGTAATATACCGTGATTTTAACGTACTATTGACCAATACGCTAAGATTTCAGAGTACAGCGAAGTTTCTAAATGAAAATATCTAGCAGACTAATTTATGCTCACGTTGTAAATGATATTTCTTTCCTTTAAGTAATTTATTACAAAGTGAAATACTTTTTCATCTTTTCCTGGTATTTCAGGAGGGAAAAGTCCTTTTTCGGTAAACAGACCTTGAAGAATGAGTTCAGCTCCGGCAGTTGCCGTAAATCCAGTAGTGCGAGCCATGGAAGAAATGCGTTCGGACTTGTCATAATAATCGAGCAAATCGTAAACATATTCTTTCTTAACACCGTTTTCGATTCCCCTAACAATCACTTTCATAACCGTAAATTCCTCTTCATCTGGATGAAGTTTCCATTGATCAAAAAGGAGTTGAGTGGTCAATTCGTAAGGAATAATTTCTTGCGTTCCTACTTTTATTTTATTGGTATTTAGGAAGCCACTCTCTTTCAAAGCTTGAATTAATCTTATATGACCTGGGTACCGAAGTGTTTTCTCTTTCATGTTTGGAACATCTTTTAGAGTATATAGCAGCGAGCGCAATCCATCGGTATTAAATGCTTCGAGAGTACCAATTCGGTTAAAATTTACGAGCTCCGCATCGGTCATGGCTTCTTTGCTCAAAATTTCATTATTGATTTTCATTCGGGCAGGTCGAGTATATTCTTCAACAACATCAACTGGAGAAAAAGGTGCTTTATATTCAAAAGGAAACTTTCGTTCAATTGGCAAGCCACCAACCATATAAATAAATTCATCAATTTTCATACGGTTATAGTGATAACCAGCAATTAGATTTGGCATGCCTGGAGCTACACCCATATCTGCAATAACCGTTACCTGATGAGCTTTAGCCAAAGCATCAAGTTCCATGCAATCTTCGGGCATAAATGATATGTCGATGCAGTTTTTGCCACTTTCAATAATGGTTTTTACTGTTTTATATCCCATAAAACCTGGCACAGCAGATATAACAAGGTCGTAATCGCTTATGAGTTGTTTGATTTTATTGCTCTCAGATAAATCAGCTTCAATTTTTGTGATATTCTGATTGTCTACTTTGTTCAATGAAGCTGAACTGAGGTCTATGGAACAAATATTATGGCTTTTTGCCAAATCAAGCGCAATAGCTCTGCCAACCATGCCTGCACCCAAAACGATTATATTCTTCATGATGATTTTTGTGTAAATATACAAATCTTATGTTTTTAAGCCTGACCAGTTTAGGATGCATTGCTTTGCAAACCTCTCTTCATCCGCCGAATAATATTGCAACCACGGCGGATCTGAATACGTCTGCAAGTTCTATCCTTTATAAAACGGCAATTTTACCACAACCGCTTTTATTAATTTATCGCGAACTTTAATGAAAATCTCAGTACCACTTTTCTTGAAATCATTGGCTACATAACCCATTCCAATTCCTTTCTTTACGCTAGGCCCCATGGTTCCTGAAGTTACTTTGCCAATACTATTTCCATCAGCATCGCAAATTTCGTAATCGTGGCGAGGAATTCCTCGGTCTATCATTTCAAAACCTACCAAACGGCGGGTGGCTGCACCTTCTTTCAGGCTAAGATTGAGCTCTTTATCAATAAAATCTTTATTGAATTTGGTAATCCATCCTAAACCGGCTTCAATAGGAGCTGTAGTATCATCAATGTCATTTCCGTAGAGGCAATAACCCATTTCCAAGCGGAGGGTATCGCGTGCAGCTAATCCAATAGGTTTAATACCAAATTCTGCACCAGCTTCAAATACAGCTTTCCAGATTTTTAGCGCATCTTCATTGGCCATATAAATTTCGCAACCACCACTTCCAGTATATCCAGTTGTTGCAATAATAACGTCTTTTACACCTGCAAATTCTACTTTTTTGTGGGTGTAAAATTCCATATCTTCTACAGAATCAGAAGTTAGCTTTTGCATGGCTTTGAGTGCCAACGGACCTTGTACAGCCAGCTGTGAAATTTCATCAGAAGCATTGTAAAGATCTTTTCCAATGGTAATATTGAATTTTGGAGCATGAGAACAAACCCATTCCCAGTCTTTGGCAATATTTGAAGCATTCACCACCAATAAAAATGTTTCAGGCTCAATGCGATAGATTAATAAATCATCTACAATTCCGCCTTTTCCATTCGGAAAACATGAATACTGTGCTTTACCATCGTAAAGTGCTGCAACATCGTTGGTACAGATATATTGGAGAAATGCTTCCGCATTTGGACCTTTTACCCAAAACTCGCCCATATGGGATACGTCGAAAACGCCAACGCTTTTGCGAACTGTTTCGTGTTCGGCATTAACACCTTCGTATTGTAACGGCATGTAGTACCCCGCGAACTCAACCATTTTAGCGCCCATTTCTTCATGATAGGCTCTGAATGCTGTATCTTTCATTTTTCTTTTATATAATTAGATTAATTCCCGAAAGCAAACGTACATGATTTTTTTGAGTCTTGCAAGAAATTTGAACGGAAAATTATTTGTGTTTGCATTCTGTCAGATTTCTTTCTGAAAATGTTAATTATTGATATGGTAACCAATTCCCAATTTCCCAATAACCATTTTCCAATAACCATTTTCCATTTCCCCAATTCCCAATTCCCAATTCCCAATTTCCCAATTCCCAATTCCCAATTCCCATTTCCCCAATTCCCAATTCCCCAATTCCCCAATTCCCCAATTCCCAATTTCCCAATAACCATTTTCCCAATAACCAATTCCCATTTCCCCAATTCCCAATTCCCAATTCCCATTTCCCCAATTCCCCAATTCCCAATAACCATTTCCCCATTTCCCCAATTCCCAATTTCCCAATAACCATTTTCCAATAACCATTTTCCAATTCCCCAATTCCCCAATTCCCCAATTCCCAATAACCATTTTCCATTTCCCCAATTCCCAATTTCCCAATAACCATTTTCCATTTCCCCAATTCCCAATTCCCAATTCCCCAATTCCCAATTCCCAATTTCCCAATAACCATTTTCCATTTCCCCAATTCCCAATTTCCCAATAACCATTTTCCATTTCCCCAATTCCC
>JAFGWG010000063.1 GCA_016937255.1 Bacteroidales bacterium | reverse complement strand
GGTAATTATAGCTGTTTTTCCTTGAAGAAGATTCATCTGCATCTGATTTAAGATTTTTGCAAAGATAACGGAATTTAGTGGAAAGTATTTTTTCAACTTGGTTCATTAAGGTGTGTGTTATTGTGAACTCCAATTATTGTGATAATTCCGAATACTTATTTATTTCTAACGTTAACTTATTTATAACGACTAATCACCAGTATTTTCTCTATATTTGTGTGAACCAAATTTTGTTCTTATGAAAAAGTTATATCTGCTCTTCTTAATAACTTTGTTTGCTTTGCCAACACAGCTTAACGCAAAGTTGCTAAATGCCTTTATATCTTATAGTTCGTTTTATAGTCCTCAAGATGGACCGTATTTAGAAACTTATATATCGGTGCTTGGTAAATCGGTAAATTTTGTGCCTCTCGATAATGGAAATTATCAGGGAAAATTGGAAATTCTAATATTGTTTAAGCAAAATGATTCCATTAAAGCCTATAGAAAATACAATTTATTAAGCCCTGAGATTACAGATACTTCAAAAAACGATATTATTTTTCATGATCAACAACGAATTTCATTGCCAAATGGTGATTATAATATGGAAATAAAAATCCGTGATGTACATTCGGATAAACCTGCATATATCGTGAATGAGCCGATAAGTATTTTGTTTGATGAAAATGAAGTACAGGTTTCTGGTATTGAATTGGTTGAAAGTTATTCGGAGTCTGGTGAATCGGGAATAATTTCAAAATCTGGGTTTGACTTAATTCCTTTACCCTTGAATTATTATCCTCCATCAGTCGATCGCTTGATTTTTTACACCGAAATTTACAATACATCGAAGGCTTTTGGCGCAGATGGTAAGTATTTATTGCGAATATATGTGGAAGAACTTCAAACTTCTCGCAAAATTAACTCACTGATTCTTCAGAAACGCATGGATTCTCGCGAAGTTGAACCTGTTTTACATGAGTTTGACATTAGCGATCTTTCTAGTGGAGACTATAATCTTGTAATAGAAATTAAAGACAGAGAAAATAAATTGCTTGCAATGAACAAATTGTATTTTGCAAGAAAAAACGATAGCGAAGTTCTGCCTGAAATGGCCAGTACAGCACTGGTTGAAAACTCATTTGTTCAGTACTTTACAAATACAGATACTCTTGCCGATTATATTCGTTCCTTGCGTCCGATATCTACATCCACTGAGAAAAACTTTGTGGATAAAAACCTTGAGACCGCAGACTTGCTAACCATGAAAAAATTCTTTCTGAATTTCTGGTTGGAAAGAGATCCATTACAACCTGAAAAGGCATGGGCCGAATATTCAGCGGAAGTGGTGAAGGTGAATTATAATTACGGCTCGAAAATTAGAAAGGGATATGATACAGATCGTGGTCGGGTTTATTTGCAATACGGCCCTCCAAATAGCATTTCAGAAGCTCTACATGAGCCCAATGCATATCCTTATGAGATTTGGCACTATTATCATCTCATGAATCAAAGCAATCGGAAGTTTGTATTCTATAATCCCGATTTAGTAACCAACGATTTTGAATTGTTACATAGTGATGTAACAGGTGAATATAGCGATTATAATTGGAAAGTGAAATTGATGGATCGAAATTATCAAACCAATGATTTAGATGAGCAGGATCCTGATTTTGGATGGGGTAGTAATGTCAACGATTTTTTCACTACACCGCGATAGTTATAACGAATATGTTTTTCTATGTCTCTTATGAAGCAAAGGGTTAAAACTGCAGTTGTAATACTCAACTGGAATGGAAAATTATTCTTAGAGAAGTTTCTTCCTTCCGTTACTCAGTCTATGATTGAAGATAGTGAGTTGTGGGTAGCCGATAATGCTTCATCCGATGATAGTATTGATTTTCTTCAAAGGGAATATCCGAATATAAAAACCCTGAAAATGAAAGAAAATACTGGTTTTGCAGGAGGCTATAATATAGCTCTTAAACAAATAGACGCCGAATACTATGTTTTGTTGAATTCAGATATTGAAGTTGATCCCAATTGGCTGAAACCTTTGGTAGAATTTATGGATTCTTATCCTGATTATCATGCTTCACAACCCAAAATACGCTCCTATTCTGATCGCGACCATTTTGAATATGCAGGTGCTTCGGGAGGTCATATCGATTATCTTGGTTTTCCTTTCTGCAGAGGACGACTTTTTTCGCATACCGAAAAAGATGACGGACAGTATAACGATATACAAGATGTATTTTGGGCAACAGGTGCCGCAATGATGGTGCGCAGTGAAGTCTATCATCAGTTGGGAGGGCTTGATGATCAGTTTTTTGCACACATGGAAGAAATCGATTTTTGTTGGAGGGTATGGTCAAACAATGGTAAAATTGCAGTCGTTCCTCAGTCGGAAGTTTTTCATGTAGGCGGAGGCTCTTTGCCCAAGCAATCTTCCAAAAAGACATATCTGAATTTTAGAAATAATCATTATCTGATTTACAAAAACTATCCAAAGTATCTGCAAAAATCAATCTTTCGGAAGCGTTGGTATTTTGATATGATTGCCGCTGTAAAATTTGCAATGGCTGGTCATTTTGGCGATTTCAAAGCGGTTTTTAAAGCCCGTCGACATTTCAAACAGAACAAATCAAAATTGATGCACTCTGGTGCAAAAGAATTGCCAGATATAATTTATAAAAACAGCATTGTACGCGATTTTTATCTGAGATCTAAAAAGAAGTTCTCAGATTTAGATCAATCTCTTTTCTCCTGAAAATAAATCAAAGCCATTTTATAACTGTCTAGACCAAGCCCACTAATAATCCCATTGCAAGCACTTCCACTTATCATGTCCTGACGAAACGACTCTCTTTGGTGAACATTGCTGATGTGAACTTCAATCACTTCGTTGTCAATTGCTCTAATAGCATCAGCAATAGCTACAGATGTATGTGAATAACCACCGGGGTTTATAATAACTGGATTTTCCGCATTTTTTCCGGCTACATGTAAACGATCAATTATTTCTCCTTCAATATTACTTTGGAAATATATTAAATGAATTGATGGGAATTCTGAGGAAATTTTGTCTAAATATGTAAGAATAGACATTTTTCCGTAAATATCAGTTTCACGCCTTCCAGTAAGGTTTAGATTAGGTCCATCAATAATATGAATTATTTTTTTCTTCATATTAAACGAATCGTTGTTAATTAATTCTAATAGCAAAGATACAACTGTTCTTTTAATTTCATATATTTGACAAAATTAAATAATTGGGTTTATGCAAAAGAAAGCTTTGGTTTTATTGCTTTTTGTTTTCAGTGTTGGAGTTTTTCCAAAATTGTCTGCACAATCTGGAAATTTTCATTTCGCTCATTTTGTTGATACGGAAACAACAGTTTTCAAAGATATAAACAATCGTTTGATCATGCAGTTTACAATTTCTAATGTTGCTGATCAGGCTGATTTGGATTATATTCAGTACAAGTTCGATCACTATGGTGTTTTTGAGAATGTTCAGTTCTCTGTAACCCCAGATCTTGGAGTTTATGCAGTAAGTACTATTTCCAAACCTGGTTTAAGGGTTATTGATCATCGAAAGTTATTTGTGAGTTGTGGCATATTTACCATATTTATCGAAGATCAACCGTATCCTACAGAGAACTTTACGGTGAAAATGTTTAACAGTAACTGATATCAGGAATCATGAAAATATTAATTACTTTAATTTCAGTTTTTGCAATCAGTTTAATGGGTTTATATGGTCAAACCCCAACTGATCAGGATTGCCTCGGTGCAATTCCTGTTTGCCAGTACACCTATTATCAATCTAATTCGTATTCAGGGGAGGGAAATTACCCAAGCGAAATTTCATCTTCTGGTTGCCCTGCAAGTTGTATGCTCGACGGTGAAAAGAATGATGTGTGGTATATCTTTACTGTTCAAACAAATGGGAATCTGTCTTTTAATATCACTCCTAATAATAGTTCTGATGATTATGATTGGGCGGTATATGATCTTACCAATGCCAATTGCAATAATATTTACAGTAATTCAAGTCTGCAAGTGAGTTGTAACTGGTCTGCGTCTTCCGGAGTAACTGGTGCAAATGGAGGGTCTTCTTATAATTGTGCTGGAGCAAGTGATCCAAACGATAATGCTGTGATTCCAGTTACGGCAGGAGAAACTTATGTATTGAATGTGTCAAACTATTCTTCTACACAATATGGTTATACACTCGATTTTACTCCTTCCTCTGCGTCAATATTTGATAATGTTCCACCCGTATTTCAGTCAGTAAATCAACCAATACCTTGTGGGGCAACATCTATTACCTTTAATTTTAGTGAGAATGTGATGTGCGCGTCAGCGTCAACAGCTGATTTTCAACTAAATGGGCCAGGAGGGCCATATACTATTACCTCGCTTAGTAGTGTAGGTTGTACTACTGGGGCAAGTATGGATAATACTTTTACTGTTGGGGTGAATCCGCCGATTATGGCCAGCGGTTTATATGATATTTGCCTTACAAATAATGCAGGATCGGTTGAAGATGCTTGTGGGAACCTAGCAGCACCTGCATGTTTTAGTTTTACAATCCAAAATATTAGTACTTCTTTTACCAGTATTGTTGATGCAAACTGTGGTCCAAATGGTAGTGCTACGGTTAGTGCTTCAGGGGGCTCAGGTTCTTATACGTATACTTGGAGTACTACTCCTCCTCAATCAACTACAACAGCAACCGGTTTGGGTGCTGGAACATATTATGTCACAGTTTCCGATGGTTCTTGTTATGCCGTTGATACTGTAAATATTAATGATATAGGTGGTCCAACGGTAACATTGTCAGCAGTAGATGATCATTGTGGCCAAGGTACTGGCTCGGTAACAGCTACTGGTTCAGGCGGCACAGGTGGCCCATATACTTATACATGGAATACTACGCCTGCTGCAAATACTGCAACAGTGAATGGATTAACTGCAGGAACATATACTGTTACTGTTGATGATGGAAGTGCTTGCCCTGGTGTGGCCAATATTACAGTAAATGATATTGCTGGCCCAGTGCTAAGTCTTGTTAGTACTACTCCAGAAACTTATGGTATGACCAATGGGCAGGGAGTTGTTAGCACTACAGGCGGCAGTCCCCCTGTTACTACAACATGGAGCACAGTTCCTCCTCAAAATGGCGATATTGCAAATAATCTTTCAAGTGGAACTTATACCGTAATTGCTGTTGATGCTTATGGTTGTTCGGATACACTTCTTGTTGTCATTGGCTTAAATTCTACTACAAATCTTACTGTTAGTACAACACCAGCTCATTGTGGAAATGCCGATGGCACGGCTACTGTAGTAGTAAATGCTCCAGTTGGTGCATACACTGTTGAATGGAATACTGTTCCTCCTCAAACAACAGAAACAATTACCAATCTGTCTCCAGGAAACTATACTGTTACGGTAACAGATTCATTGGGAACGTATTCAATAAATGCACTTGTAAATAATATTCCCGGTCCCAAAGCGTCTTTTATGGCCAGTCCAAATCCAGCAACAATTGGCAGTGGAGCCATAACATTTCTTGATATGTCTATCGGAGCAACAAATTGGTTTTGGGATTTTGGTGATGGATCTACTTCAAACGATCAATTTCCAACCCATACATTTGATGCCATTGGTGAATATACCGTGTGGCTTTATGTATCAGACAATCATGGGTGTCTTGATTCTACTTCGATGTTGGTGATTATTAACGACATCTTCACTTTCTATATTCCAAACGCATTCAGTCCTAATGGAGATGGTCGTAATGATGTATTTTCTCCTTATGGTATCTCTGTTGATCCTGAATTCTACTCAATGAAAATATATGATCGTTGGGGTAAAATCATTTTTCAAACCACGCAATATAATGTTCCATGGGATGGAGATGTTGAAGGAAGAGCCAAAAGAGAAAAACTTATTGATACGTATTCGTACGAAATTATAATAAAAGATTATACCGGTATCAAACATGAATATCGGGGTAAGGTCACTTTGATTTATTAGTGAAAAGTAATATTTATCAGGAAGCCGTCATGATTATTATCATTGTACGGCTTTCTTTTTATACCCCCTTTAGCTGTACTTTTGTACAAAGCTATTGTAGATTATGAAATATGGTATAAAAACTACGGATAAGGACAAGCTGGAAGAATGGCTTTATTTAATGATCCTTGGTAGAAAACTAGATGAAAAGGCCCCCAATTATTTAAGACAAGCATTGGGTTGGAGTTATCATGCTCCTTATGCGGGACATGATGGCATTCAGTTGGCCATTGGTCAAATCTTTCAAAAAAATATAGATCATTTCTTTCCCTATTATCGAGATATGCTTTCTGTTTTATCAGCAGGAATGACTGTAGAGGAACTAATATTAAATGGAATTAGTAAAGATGCCGATTTAGCATCCGGGGGCCGACATATGAGTAACCATTTTGCAAAGCCTGAATGGAATATTCATAATGTCTCAAGTTCAACAGGTAATCATACTTTGCATGCAGCCGGTGTGGCTCGAGCAATAAAATACTATAAAACTGAAGCAGTCGCAATTAGTTCTCAAGGCGAATCAAGTGTGTCTGAAGGATATGTGTATGAGGCTGTAAACGGTGCTGCAAAAGAGAAACTCCCAGTCGTTTTTGTTATTCAGGACAATGGATATGGAATTTCAGTTCCCAAAAAAGATCAGAGTGCTCTTCCTAAGTCGGGCGATGCTTTTGCATCTATTCCTAATTTGAAAATAATTCATTGCAACGGAAAAGATGTTTTCGACTCTATGAATGCCATGACTGAGGCTAAACAATATGCAATGTTAGGCAAAGGTCCTGTGATTGTTCATGCAGCCTGTGTTCGTATTCATTCTCATTCGAATAGCGATAATCAAGAATTGTATCGCGATGATTATGAATTGAAATATGTAAAGGATAACGACCCGCTAGATAAGTATAAGCGTATGTTAATTCGTTATGACAGGATAACGGAAGATGAAATTCTGGAAATTGAAGAGCGAGCAACAGCTGAATTGAAAAAAGCACACAACGCGGCACTTAAATCTGCTGATCCATCTCCAGATAGTATTTACGAATTTCTTTATGCAAAAGCGTATTCAACGAATGAGTATCCTGATGGGTTGCACAGTACAGAGGGAGAGAAAATTAAATATATTGATGCATTAAACACAACTTTGAAAGAGGAATTCCGAGCCAATCCAGATACTTTTATTTGGGGTCAGGATATGGCCAATAAGGATAAAGGTGGTGTGTTTAATGTTTCTAAAGGTATGCAACAGGAATTTGGCTCGCAAAGAGTTTTTAACGCCCCTATTGCCGAAGATTATATTTTGGGTACTGCCAATGGAATGAGTCGATATGATTCAAAAATCAGAATTGTGGTTGAAGGTGCTGAATTTGCCGATTATTTCTGGCCTGCAATGGAACAATATGTAGAAATGAGCCATGAGTATTGGCGAACCAAAGGTAAGTTTGCACCCAATGTGGTCATTAGACTTGCTTCTGGTGGTTATATTGGAGGTGGACTTTATCATAGCCAATCTACCGAAGGAGTTTTGTCTGCTTTTCCGGGAATGAGAGTAGTATATCCTTCTTTTGCTGATGATGCAGCAGGTTTGTTGAGAACAGCCATGCGCTCGGAAGGGCCAACTCTGTTTCTCGAACCAAAAGCACTTTATAATAATCCCAATGCAGCTACTACAATTCCTAATGACTATAGTATCCCATTCGGTAAAGCCAGATTGTTAAGAGAGGGAGATCGTGCTGCCATTATTACATATGGAAATACAACTCATCTTTCACTCAAAGCGGCAGAAAAACTTTCTGCAGAAAACGGAATTGAAGTGTCGGTGCTTGATTTGCGCTCAATAAATCCTTTAGATGAGGTTGCGATACTTAAGCTGACTCAAAAAGTGAATAGAATTCTAATCGTGCATGAGGATAAAACTTTTGCAGGATTTGGAGGAGAACTTTCTGCTTTGATTACTGAAAAAGCATTTGAGTTTCTCGATGCACCTGTTATGCGTATTGGAAGTGAAAATACGCCTGTAGGGTTTAATCCTATTCTTGAAAAAGCTATTCTTCCCGATGTGGAAAAAATTCACAAGGGCTTACTAAATCTTGTAAATAATTGATTATGAAAAAAATAGGACTCTTTTACAGTTTCCAAACTACCCGTACAGCTGAAAGTGCTGAGAAAATTGCTAAAGAATTTGGAGAAGATAATATCGATAAAGTTGATGTTATGACAATGAAATTTAGCGATTTTGAAAATTATGAATACATGATTTTTGGAACGCCTACCTGGTTTGATGGTGAATTACCTGCCTATTGGGATGAGTTATTGCCAGCAATGGAATCATTGACTTGGAAAGGTCGAAAAATTGCGCTTTTTGGCTTAGCTGATCAACGGCTGTATCCGGCAAATTTTGGTGATGCCGTAGGTATTATGGCTGAATTTCTCGAACAATTTCAGGCAGAAATTTTTGGTTATACATCAATTGAAGGATATCAATTTATGAAATCAGCTGCAAATCGCGATGATAAATTTTCGGGATTAATTCTTGATGAGGATAATCAATCGGAATTAAGTGATGAGCGAATTAAAAATTGGGTAGTTCAGCTTAAATCTGAGTGGTCTCTTTAATTTTCGAGCTTCATAGAATGCTTGGATGAAGGACTTTTATATTGTTTTTGATAAAAAAATAATATTTTAAGGTCGATTTTGGCTTTTTTATCCCTTTAAAAAAGTATCTTTGACCTAAAAAATCAATGTCAGATATTAATGAATTGAAGCGTATTGCAACTCAGGTACGCAGAGATATTGTCCGCATGGTTCATGGTGTTTCTTCAGGACATCCGGGCGGTTCACTTGGCTGTGCAGATTTTCTTGTTGCACTTTATTTTGATGTATTAAATCACAACCCAAAGGCTTTCAATATGGAAGCTGAAAATGAGGATGTTTTTTTTCTTTCCAACGGGCATATTAGCCCTGCATGGTACAGTGTGCTGTCGCGCTCAGGGTATTTCCCTGTTTCCGAACTCTCTACATTTCGTAAATTGAATAGTAGATTGCAAGGTCATCCAACAACAGCCGAACGTCTTCCTGGTATTCGTATTGCATCAGGATCTCTCGGGCAGGGATTGTCTGTAGCTATTGGTGTAGCAGAAGCAAAGAAACTGAAAGGGGATAAGAGTCTTGTTTTTTCTTTACATGGTGATGGAGAACTTCAGGAAGGTCAGATTTGGGAAGCTGCAATGTATGCTGCTGCAAATAATATTGATAATCTTATTTCCGTTGTTGATTATAACCGTCAGCAAATTGATGGTACTGTTGAGGAGGTTCTTTCACTCGGTGATTTGAAAGCCAAATGGGAAGCTTTTGGATGGAATGTACTTGAAGTTGATGGTAATGATATGGCACAGCTTTTGAATACTTTGGAGAAAGCAAAAAATGAAGCTTTTCATTCAAAACCAATAATGATTCTTATGACAACCATTATGGGTAAAGGAGTGTCTTTTATGGAGAATGATCATAAATGGCATGGTTCACCACCTAACGATGAACAACTTGCCCAGGCATTGAATGAGTTGCAAGAAAGTCTCGGAGATTATTAGTTATGAAAAAGATTCCTTTTATACTGTTATTTATTTTGCTACTTACACTCAATTCTGTAGCTCAAGTTAATGATCAGGAGCCTAAAGAAAAGGTATATACCACAAGAATACTTTTTCTTTTCGATGCCAGTCAAAGCATGTATGGTCGTTGGCAAAGTGATATGAAAATTACCATAGCCCGCAAAATCATGTCAGATTTGCTTGACAGTTTAAAAGGAACCCCTAATCTTGAACTAGCATTGCGTTGCTATGGACATACCAAGGACTATCCCCCTCAAGATTGCGACGATTCAAGGCTTGAAGTGCCTTTTGGCCCTGATAATATTGAAGCTATTAAGCTAAAGCTGAAAACCATTGTACCTAGAGGTACAACTCCAATTGCTTTTTCTCTTGAAAAAGCGGGTGGTGATTTCCCTTTTTGCGAAGATTGCAGAAATATAGTTATTCTTATTACCGATGGTCTGGAAGAATGTGATGGTGATCCTTGCGCCGTTTCATTGGCATTACAGAAAAAAGGAATTATTCTTAAACCCTTTATTATTGGAATTGGAAAAAGTTTTAAGGAGCAATTTGATTGCGTGGGAACATATTTTGATGCAACAACTGAAAAAGAATTTCAAAATGCACTTAATATTGTAATTAGTCAAGCTTTAAATTCTACTACATGTCAGGTTAATCTTCTCGATATAGATGGTAGACCTACTGAAACAAATGTGAATATGACATTTTACGATGTATTGAGTGGCTTGCCAAAGTATAATTTTATTCATACTATGAATGTCAGGGGCTTACCCGATACATTGGTACTTGATCCATTGGTGGTTTATAATATTCAAGTTCATACTATTCCTCCGGTTTTTATCGATTCTTTAGAACTTGCTCCGGGAAGGCACATTACTGTGGCTACCGATGCTCCACAAGGGTCACTGGTTGTGAAGTTTGGAAATAGTGTGCGTCAGACTAAATGTCCTGTTCCTCTTATTGTTCGACAAAATAATGAAATGCAAACACTTAATGTTCAGTATTTTGGAGAGCAAGTGAAATATATTGTGGGTACATACGACTTAGAATTACTTACTACTCCAAGAACAATTGTTGAAGATGTGAAGATTGATCAGAGCACAACCACAACTGTGGAGATACCAACACCTGGTACTGTCATTATTCGTGTTCCTGGAGTAGGCTACGGTAGTCTATTTGTTAAAAGGGATAATAAGCTGGAATGGTTTGTTAATATGCTTGGCACTGGTACTCAGGAGACATATATGTTGCAGCCAGGTAATTATGTAGCTGTGTATCGTTCAAAATTTCAGAAGAAATCCATGTATACCATGGAAACTAGTTTTACCGTTGAATCGGGTGCGATTACTCGTGTAAATTTATCAATGTATTAAAAACCTGAGAAATATATGAAACAATTCGAAGTTCGACAAAGAAAGGATACCCGTTCGGGTTTTGGAGATGCACTTTATGAACTGGGGAAAGAGAGTGATAAAGTTGTTGCTCTTTGTGCAGATCTTACAGGATCATTGAAAATGGACGCCTTCAAAAAAGAATTTCCCGATCGGTTTTTTCAAACAGGAATAGCCGAGGCAAATATGATAGGGATGGCAGCTGGAATGGCTACTGCAGGGCTTATCCCTTTTACAGGAACATTTGCGAATTTTTCCACAGGTAGGGTGTATGACCAAATTCGTCAAAGTGTTGCATATTCTGAAAAGAATGTAAAGATTTGTGCTTCTCACTCTGGGTTAACTCTTGGCGAAGACGGAGCTACACATCAGGTTTTGGAAGATATTGCTATGATGAGGGCTATGCCAAATATGACGGTTATCAACACGTGCGATTATACACAAACCTTTCTTGCAACTAAAGCGATAGCCAATTTTAATGGCCCGGTTTATCTGAGATTTGGAAGACCTGCTGTACCTGATTTTTCTCCTCAAAATTTCGAAATTGGAAAGGGTGTTCTTCTAAATGAAGGAAACGATGTTTGTATTATTGCTACCGGACATCTCGTATGGGAAGCTTTGCAGGCAGCAGAGCAATTAGAACAGAAGGGCTATTCTGCGGAGGTGATCAATATTCACACAATAAAACCTCTGGATGAGGATATTATTCTAAAAAGCGCAGCTAAATGCCGCTGTGTTGTCACTGCTGAGGAGCATGAACTTAATGGTGGCTTGGGAGAAGCTGTAGCTTCATTATTGGGTAGAAAGCTCCCCCTCCCACTAGAAATGATTGGTGTCAATGATAGTTTTGGAGAAAGTGGCAAACCCATGGAGCTCCTTGAGAAGTATGGATTGGGAGCGTCAAACATCTTAGAGGCAACTTTAAGAGCTGTTGAGCGTAGAACTGCTTAATTTAACTGTATTGCATGTCTAAAATTTCTGATGAAGAAATATTATCCAAAATTAAAAATGATAAGACTGCTGATCAGGGCTTTGCTCTTTTGATGGAAAAGTATCAAGAGAAAACCTATTGGCAAATCAGGAGAATATTGCTTGATCATGAAAATACTAACGATGTAATGCAAAATACTTTCATTAAGGTATGGAAGAATATTAATAAATTCAGATCCGATTCACGCCTCTACACTTGGATTTATCGTATTGCAACCAATGAGGCAATTTCATTTATTAAGTCAAATAAAAGCAAATATTGCCTCTCAATAGATGAAATGAGTGAGGATTTTGGTGAACAATTACAGTCAGATGTGCATTTTGATGGAACAACCATTCAAAGAAAACTGCAATTGGCTATTGCTACATTGCCAAATCGTCAAAAAATGGTCTTTAATATGAGATATTTTGATGCCATGAGTTATCAGGATATTGCTGATGTAATTGGCGTCAGTATTGGTACTTTGAAAGCATCGTATCATATTGCTGCAAAAAAAATTGAACTTTTTTTAAAAGAGAATTAAACGTATTAGAATTTAACAAGTCAAAGAATTATATCGCATGAAGCTTTTTGGCAGCCATATTACCCCACCTAATGATCCGGTTACTCCGCTGATAGATAAAGCAGCAGGAAATAATCCATTTTCTACACCTGAAAATTATTTTGAGAATTTTCAGAAAGAGATGACACAGAAAGTAAAGAACATTCCTCAAGCACCAAAAATAAATATCTTCCGTTATGTAGCATTTACAATGGTGGCTATTGTTATTACTGCGCTTAGTATTTATTACGTAAACTCTGGAAATAGCAACATTACTAATGATACTGTTTATACGCATCAAATAGTTCTTGATGATGCATGTCAGGATATATTTATTGAATCGGATGATGTGAATAATGTTATTTATATTCATGTTAATCCGAATATGAGTCAGGCCGAACAGGATGAGCTTCTACTTGTGTTTGGAGATGATGAAAATGCGCGTAATAGTGCAAGAATGCAGTTTTCTGCATTGAATGTAAGCTCGTCAGATGATTTGGTGAGTGAAAATATTGGAGAAGACATTGCGGTTATTGAGGATAATTATACATCAATTGAACCTACTACAACGCAAAAGAGCATTAATGATTCTTATGCTGCGACTTTTAAATTGGTGTCAACAAGTGGTAATTTAATGAGTTGGCCAGAAGATATTTGCATCGAACGTGCTATTTGGCTCAATGCACAACTTGATGGAAATTATTCATACAAGTGGTCAAATGGGTCTCAGGTTGCAAGTATTAAAGTGGCGGAAACAGGTATTTATTCAGTAACAGCTACATCAATTGATAATTCTTCAAAAACTGTTAAAAAATCAATTTTAGTTAGGCATATTCCGATTCCAGTTTTAGATAACTATAACCAGTTTTCACTTTGCAATGGTGATACCATGAGTGTTACTGTGAGACAAGGTGTAGATGCTTATTTGTATTATTGGCCTGAGATAGATAGTCGTAGTCATACTGTCAATATTAGCCAGCCTGGAAAATACACAGTTCAGATTCAGGGTTGTCGTATGTATCTTGATTCATTTGTTGTTAATAGTGTTCATTGCGACGTGAAGGTGCCAAAAATGATTAGCCCTAATGATGATGGTTTTAATGACTTCTTCATTGTTGAAAATATTGAAAAATATCCAAATACAGTTTTGACTATTTTCAATTCAAATAATGTAAAAGTATTTGAAGATAAGAATTACCAAAACAATTGGAAAGCCGATGGTTTATCTGATGGATCATATTATTATCTGCTTAAATTTGAGGACGGGATTAAGCAGGATGGAGTTGTTACCGTTCGACGTAAATAACGAACCTGTTTTACCCAAAATACCCTTTGCTTTCAGGTTACTTTAGCAGAAACCGGGACTTGTTTCCTGGTTTTTTATTTTGTGTGTATGCCAATAATTTTAAAGAATGTTCTGAAAAGAATACCCAAATCAGTCCATATGCCCATTTTGTCTATATACTCAAGATTGAGCAAGATTTTATCAGGCATAATTTTTTCAATATATGCTTTTTCTGGATCTTCATAACCTGACAAAATGCTGTTTTCGTCAAAGTATCTAAGTGATGCGTAATCTGTTAGACCGGGCTGAACACTAAGCACTTTTCTTTGGTCTTCATTGTAAAGATCAACGTATTTTTTAACTTCTGGTCTTGGCCCAACAAAGCTCATGTCGCCAATAAGAATATTTATAAACTGAGGTAATTCATCCAATTTGCTTCTTCTTAGAAAAAATCCAATTCGGGTAATTCTGGGATCGCGTTTGCCTACTGTTAAAAGACCTTTGCGATCAGCATATTTATACATGGTTCTGAACTTCTTTATACCAAAGTATTTTCCACCTTTTCCAATTCTTTGCTGAATATAAAATGCACTGCCTTTTGATCCGAGAATAATTAGAAAAGCTATGAGAAGACCGGGTATCAGGAATATAAGTATTGCCATTAAACTAAATATGATATCGAAAAGTCGTTTGGCAATCATCCGATATGTTTTTTAATGGCGGCAAGAACTGTATTGGCTACAATTTCAATATTATCGTCTGAGAGATCATAATAAACAGGTAGTGAAATTTCATGACTGTAATTATAATAAGCATTGGGGTAATTGTTTATATCGTATCCTTCATTTTTGTAGAATGTCATCATAGGTAATGGAACAAAGTGTACATTTACTGCAACTTCGTTTTTATATATTTCTTCAATGATAGAATCGCGAACTTTTTCGCTTATATTTTTTATTCGTAGAAGAAAAACATGATACGATGACTCACGATCATTATCTTTAAAAAGTGGCAAGTCTATGTGATTGCAATGTCTAAACAATTCGCAATATCGTTCGAAAATGAATTTGCGGCGCAATAACATGTCTTCGTCATATCTATCTAGTTCCACTAAGCCCATTGCTGCCTGAATGTCGGTCATGTTAAACTTATATCCCGCTTCTACTATATCGTATCTCCAGTTACCAATTGTAAGCTTAGACAAAGCATCTTTGTTTTGCCCATGCAAAGACTTTGTATTCAAATTTATATATTCTTCTTCTGCATCAAATATTTCTGGTAACTTCAGGCAAATGGCGCCCCCTTCAGCAGTGGTAAGATTTTTTACCGCATGAAAAGAAAAAACGGTAATATCGGTTAAGCTGCCACTTTTTTTGGTTTTGTACGTTGCTCCTACACTATGTGCTGCATCTGCTAGGACAAGAATACGCCCAAGCTTTTTCTGCACCTCATTTTTTGGTGCAAATATAGATTTGATTTCTTCTTCTCTCACTAAGGCATTAATGCGATCATAGTCGCAAGGCATACCTGCAATGTCTACAGGAATGATAACTTTTGTTTTAGATGTGATGGCTGCTTTTGTTTTTTCAATATTAATATTGAAATCATCTAGATTGCTGTCGACGAAAACCACTTTGGCGCCACAATGAACAACTACGTTGGCTGAAGCAGCATAAGTGTATGCTGGTACAATAACTTCGTCGCCTTCACCAATTCCAAACCAACGCAACATCAGCTCTAAGCCGGCACTTGCACTGCTAACACAGAGTGTTTTGTCGCATGAACTGTATTGAGTAAGACGTTTTTCAAACTCTTTGGTTTTAGGTCCTGTAGTAATCCAACCAGAGCGAAGTACTTCAGCTACAGCTTCTACTGTTTTTTCATCAGTTCTAGGTGGAGAGAATGGAATCATACACTTTTATCCTTGCATTTATTTATAGAACAAAGATTGGAATTTTTTCTGACATGAAAAGAGCTATTCAAAAAAAAAGCCACCTTTTTAGGTAGCTTTCTTCAGATTAGTTTATTCGAAACTATTTAGTGTCGTCAACTTCTTCAAAGTCAACATCAGTTACTTCGCCATCTTTACCATCATTTTGATTTTCAGCATTGGTGTTATCAGCACCGGGTCCTTGCTGTTCTTCCTGACTGGCTTTATACATCTCCTCACTGGCAGCTTGCCATGCAGTGTTTAGTGCCGCAGTAGCTGAATCAATACTCTCAATATTCTGAGATTTGTGTGCTTCTTTTAAATCATTGAGTGCGGCTTCAATCGATCCTTTCTTGTCTTCAGGAATCTTATCCCCGAATTCTTTGAATTGCTTTTCAGTTTGGAAAATAAGACTGTCTGCCTGATTGATCTTGTCAATCTTTTCGCGCTCTTGCTTATCGGCTTCTGCATTAGCTTCAGCTTCAGCTTTCATTTTATTGATTTCATCGTCACTCAGTCCACTGCTTGCTTCAATTCTGATTTGCTGAGATTTACCTGTGGCTTTATCTTTTGCAGAAACACTCAGAATTCCGTTTGCATCAATATCAAATGTAACTTCAATTTGAGGAACACCACGAGGAGCTGGTGGAATATCGGTTAATTGGAAACGCCCAATACTTTTGTTTTGACTTGCCATTGGACGCTCACCCTGAAGAATATGAATATCAACAGTGTTTTGATTATCAGCAGCAGTTGTAAAAGTTTCTGTCTTCTTACTGGGAATAGTAGTGTTGGCTTCAATTAGCTTCGTCATTACGCTACCCATGGTTTCAATACCAAGAGAAAGTGGGGTAACATCGAGAAGCAGAACATCTTTAACTTCACCGGTAAGAACAGCACCCTGAATGGCAGCACCTACGGCAACTACTTCGTCTGGGTTTACACCTTTTGAAGGAGCTTTGCCAAAATAGTCTTCTACCATTTTCTGAATAATTGGGATACGGGTAGATCCACCAACTAGAATTACTTCGTTAATATCTGAGGGATTGAGTCCTGCGTCAGACATTGCTTTTTTGCAGGGTTCAATAGTAGCTTTAGCCAAATCATCGATCAATTGTTCGAATTTTGCACGACTTAAAGTCATTACAAGGTGCTTTGGAATTCCATCAACCGGCATAATGTATGGCAGGTTGATTTCTGTAGAAGTACTTGAAGATAACTCTATTTTAGCTTTTTCAGATGCTTCTTTTAAGCGTTGTAGAGCCATTGGGTCTTTACGCAGATCAATGCCTTCGTTTTTCTTGAATTCGTCGGCTAGCCAGTCGATAATGCGTTGATCAAAGTCATCACCACCGAGGTGAGTATCACCATTGGTTGATTTTACTTCAAAAACACCGTCGCCCAACTCAAGTATGGAAATATCGAAAGTACCACCACCAAGATCGAAAACAGCGATTTTTAAGTCTTGTGTTTTTTTATCAAGACCATATGCAAGTGCAGCAGCAGTAGGCTCGTTTATGATACGACGAACTTTTAATCCTGCAATTTCACCAGCCTCTTTGGTTGCTTGGCGTTGTGAGTCGTTGAAATATGCAGGAACAGTAATAACTGCTTCATCAATCTCTTGTCCCAAGTAATCTTCTGCTGTCTTTTTCATTTTTTGCAGAACCATCGCTGAAATTTCCTGTGGCGAGTATTGACGATCGTCAATTTTAACTCTTGATGTGTTATTCGATCCTTTTTCCACTATATAGGGAACGCGGTTTACTTCTTTACTTACGCGATCGAAACTTTCTCCCATGAATCGTTTGATACTGGATATGGTGCGTGTTGGATTGGTAATTGCCTGGCGTTTTGCAGGATCTCCTACTTTTCGTTCGCCATTATCGGTGAATGCCACCATGCTAGGGGTTGTTCTTTTTCCCTCACTGTTGGCAATCACAATAGGCTCATTTCCTTCCATTACAGCCACACATGAGTTTGTTGTTCCTAAGTCAATTCCTATTATTTTTCCCATTGTAATATTGTTTTTTCGGCAATCACATGTCAATTAGCGTACCAATGCCAAATTACTCACTTTTTGTCATAAAAATCATGATTTGAGTCATTTCAGATATCAAAAACTGACAAATCGACATAAAAAAACTGTCTGCGAATAGCAGACAGTTTCAAAATCATTGATGTATTGAAGCTTATTGCACTTTGATATTTTCCATCTGTGCATCTACATTTTGCATTTGTTTATTTACTTCGTCCATTTGGGCGTCAACGTTTTCCATCTGCTCGTTTACATCTTGAAATTTGATATTTTCAGGAATCTTAAATACCTCTGCAGGAGGTTCTACGCCTTCTTCCATTTTAATCACTTCAAGAGTGGTTTTAATTCCTGCAACAGTTGATTCGCTTTTTAATGCCATACCTTTGTAAACCCATGTTTTACTTTGTACACCATTGTATTTCATAGTGAAAACTTTACAGGTTTTTCCCATTACTTCATCCGTTCCTGCTTCAACGAGATTGTATTGATCTCTCATCTCATCACTAATATTATTGTAGTTGATCTGTTGATTGTTTTCGTCTTTGTCAACCTTTATCTTGGTACCCATTTTGGTCATATCGTCCCAAGTATAAACATAGTCGCCAGAAATAATAGTGTGAGAAGTGGTTTTCATGCCCATCATTTCCATGGTGGTAATGGTGGCATTTTCTTTACCATAATCGCGCCAGTACATTTCCATGTTGCTATTCATTCCCATGGTGGTCATTTTGAACTCCATCATACCTTGTTCAACACCAAATTTCTGATCTGGATTTACATTCTCATCAGCAACATTTTCCTCAGTATTTTGAGTAGAGTCCTGATCATTGTTTTTATCAGATTTACCACCACCACAAGAACTGATGGCAAAAGCAAATAAGATAGCTAATAGGATAAATGATAATTTTTTCATTTTGTTAAAGGTTTTTGGTTAATATTCAATAAGTTCTACTCGCATAGAAGCACTTCCCATATCGGAGGTCATCCATATTTCTTTGTTTCTGAGTTTCAGAATTTCGTAATCTTGCGACCACATTAGCCCTGAAGTGTCACTGCAATCGAGATATAGAGTTTTATAGTCGTCGTCTAATTCCCAAATAGCATAATATGTATAGGAAGAGCTTTCATGAAACTCTGCACTATTGTCACTTTTAAACTCTACCCATGCTCCATTGCTGGTGTAGGTGGCGGTAATATCCTGGCCGTTTACAAGGAATTTCTGGTATCGCCATTTGTTTACCAGTCTTGCTTTAGGACTACGTAAACTTACGATTGGTCCGTCTTCATAATAACAGCCTGAGAAAAGCATCATGAGCACTATTGCTGCAACAGTAAGGTTTTTCATCATAATTTTTATTTACAAATATAAAGTGTTTTTGAATACGATAGAAAAAATAAGGGAATTTCTGTGTTAAAATTCGACTTTGAGCATGTCGTGTGCCAATTGTATTCCTTCAGGTAATTCAGTGTTTACTATATTCTGAAACCCCATGAAATGACTAATATGGGTGAAGTAGCATTTTTTTGGCTGAACTTTTTCAACAACTTCCAAAGCCTCATCCAAGGAAAAATGTGTAGGGTGGGGACGTGTGCGCAAAGCATTTAAAACTAAAATTTCGCAATTCTCAAGCAAGGGAAAACTCTCATCAGGAATATGGCTTGCATCAGTGATATAGCAGAGATTACCTATTCGGAATCCGGAAATGGGAACTTCGCCGTGAATAACTTCAATAGGCTGAATTTCGAGATTCCCAACCATGAATTTCTCTTTATTAATAATGTGAAGATCAATTTGTGGTGGACCTTTGTATCCTTTGGGATCGAAAATATATGGAAATTCAGTGCGAATGGCGTTGGCAACATCTTGACGGGTGTAAATCTTAATTCGTTTATTACGGATATAATTGAAAGCTCTTACTTCATCCAACCCTGCTATATGGTCTCGGTGTCCGTGGGTAATAAGAATTGCATCAAAATCATCGATGTCTGCACGCAGTAATTGCTGTCTGAAATCTGGGCCTATATCTATAATAATCCTCATACCATTCATCTCTATATAGGCAGATGTACGTAAACGACTGTCTTTAGGGTCTTCGGAACGACAAATTTCGCAATGACAACTTAGAACAGGAACTCCTGTTGATGTTCCTGTGCCCAGAAAAAGAATGTGGTTCTTGTTTTTAGGCATGGCTATTTCTTTGCGAAAAATGCCACTTTTTCCAGAGAAGTTAAAATATCATATTCTTCTAGAAATACTCCATCTGGAAGTTTTAATGGAACTGGTGTGAAATTCATGATGCCGCTAACTCCATTAGCTGTAATATCATTCGCCATATCGTGGGCTTCATCACCGGGTAAGGTTAAGATTGCAATACGAATATTTCTTTCTTTAATGACTTTCTTCATGTCTTTTGGATGAAAGCAATCTATATTGAGGTATGGGCGATTAATTTTTTCGTCGTTGATGTCAAAAATAGCACTGACAATCAATTGAGTTTCTTTATCCTGCAAATATTTTACAATAGCTTTCCCAAGATTTCCAAGACCGAATATGGCTACATTGGTTTTTCCACGGCAGTCTATCACTTCCGAAATTTTGTCAACAAGCTCTTCAATATTATATCCGTTTTTGTGTGATCCGCTATGACCAATGAGCATCATGTCGCGGCGAACCTGCTCGGGAGTAAGGTGAAGGTTTCGAGCCAATTCATGCGAAAAAATATTTTCACGGTAAAATTTGCAATATGTGGTTAAACAACGTCGGTATTTACTCAATCGCTCAATAGTGCCTTCGGGTAGTTTTTTGATATCCATATATAGAAAATTTATCTTTTCACCGTAAATATCGTAATTTTTTCTAAAAAGCTTTAGATATTTTTGAATAATTGACCTATTGCAGTGCTTTTTCTGATATGTGCTGTATATTCTTGTGATGTGAGCATCGTTTCTTCTAGTTTATGAATAATTTCCTTATTTTTGTAGAAATATAAAATCATGAAAGTATTTATAACTCTGTTCTCTATAATGCTGGCGTTATCTCTTCATGCACAAATTACCTTAACGCAAAGTGATTTTCCTGCACCAACAATTGATTATCTAGTGAGCCATAGTGGATCTATTGATTCATCTCTTTATATGGCCAATGGCGCCAGCCAAACTTGGGATTTCTCCGGGCTTATAGCGATTTCGCAAGACACCATTTTGTTTGAAAGCCCTACTTCATCAAATATTCCTTTAACCTATTTGGTTTTTAGTAATCCGCTCGATCCTACTCATCAGGCAACAGTTGCTGCTGGAATGGAAGTGGATAATGGGTTACCCATGATTACGCTTGAAAATGTGTATAATTTTTACAAGTTGACGTCATCTGAGTGGATACAGGTTGGAATGGGTGCCAAAATTAATGGTTTGCCTATTCCGGTATTGTGGAACCCAACAGATGTAATATTGAATTTTCCAGTCAATTATGGCGACCAAGACACTTCTTATAGTGCTTTTAATGTGAATGTACCCAGTGTGGGCTATTATGGAGAAAATCGTATGCGTGTGAATAATATTGATGGATATGGCACACTAATTACACCCTACGGAACTTTTGATGCGTTGAAAGTTACTTCCACTTTGTTTTTACACGATTCAATTTATATGGATTCAATGGGCTTTGGTTTTCCAACAGATAGAATTGAAGTGGAATACAAATGGTTTGCTCATGGGTATCAAATGCCGGTTATGCAAGTGCAAAAACGCAGTGGAATGGGCGCAGGCGTAACCATTACTTATCTCGATTCATTGAGAAATATTTCTGTTGAAGAAATGAGCATGAATATGATCAGCGCATTCCCAAATCCAGTAGAGAATAACCTCTTTTTTGAAATCCCTGTGTCATCGTACCCTTTACTGGTTGAAATCTTTGATCTTGATGGCAGACTTTGTCTTCAAGCTAAAATGGAAAAATCAGGAATTGATATTTCCGGTCTTGAAGCCGGACTGTACAGTGTTCGCCTCAGTAATGAGCAAGAAGTTTTTGTTTCGAAGTTTTTGAAGAAGTAAGATGGCTTAGATTTCGGAAGTCTGCCAGATATTGAAATAATTCTTGTGTAGAGGCGTATACTATACGTCTCTTTTTTTACGGAAAATTCCGTATTGATAATCACTATTTCTTCCTATAATTTTGACAATAAAAAAACATGAAGAAAAAGAATCCATTTGCAGCTCTTATTGTTATCGGAATAATCATGGTTGGCTTTTCCATTTATTCGTATCAAAACAATAAAAATTTTGGTGAGAATTCTGTTCAAACCGATGGGGAAATATTTTATGTTTTTGAACGCGTACATGATGATGATAGCGATATCAATTCAAAGAACAATAATATTCGATCGGTTGAGTATGACATTAATCTACAAATAAGTTTTTATACGCCCGATAGTGTGAAGCATGAGTTTTCTACGAAAGAGGTGGATAAATCGGGGACATATACTGAGGGACAAAAAGTAACGGTGTCTTATGATCCGAAGAATCCTGATAAAGCAAGAATGGGGTCTTTCGATAATGTAAAATATCCCTGGATTATGATTATTTCAGGGGCTGGGTCTAGTTTGCTGGGCTTAATTTTGCTGATATTTAGAAAGAAGAAAGCTTAAAAACTACTGTTCCTCAAATAAACTACCATTTCTTGGAGGCAATTTTTTCCCCAGATGAGTAAATGCCTTTGGCGTAACTTCCCTTCCTCGCGGTGTTCGCATAAGATAGCCTTGCTGAATAAGGAAGGGTTCATACACTTCCTCAATGGTGCCAGAATCTTCACCAACTGCTGTGGCAATAGTGTTTAATCCCACTGGTCCGCCTCTAAATTTTTCTATCATGGTTTCCAGTATGCGGATATCCATTTCATCCAGGCCGTTTTCATCAATGCTTAGTGCTTCAAGCGAATAATTGGTAATTTTCAGGTCAATATTTCCATCGCCTTTAATTTGTGCAAAATCGCGTACTCGGCGAAGCAGAAGATTGGCAATTCTTGGAGTACCTCTTGAACGGCGAGCAATCTCATCACTTGCTTCATCGTCGATGTCAATTTTCAAAATTCCAGAAGAACGAACAATGATTTTCTTCAAAGTCTCGGCATTATAATAATTAAGACGGGCGTTTATTCCAAAACGAGATCGTAACGGCGCAGTAAGTAATCCGCTGCGAGTTGTTGCACCCACAAGAGTAAAAGGATTGAGCTTTATTTGAACACTACGCGCATTGGGGCCACTTTCAATCATAATATCGATGCGGTAATCTTCCATTGCAGAGTATAAATATTCTTCCACAACTGAACTCAGGCGGTGAATTTCATCAATAAAAAGAATATCGTTAGGTTCCAAAGATGTGAGCAATCCTGCAAGATCGCCAGGTTTTTCAATTACTGGACCGCTTGTAATTTTTATGGCAGAGCCCATTTCATTGGCTAAAATATGAGATAGGGTTGTTTTTCCCAATCCAGGAGGGCCATGAAGAAGGGTGTGGTCGAGAGCCTCTTTACGCTGTTTAGCAGCATGTACAAAGATCAAAAGATTATCAACAACCTTGCTTTGTCCAATAAATTCATCGAAGTCGGCAGGACGCAAAACCTTTTCAATTTCCTTTTCGGTATTGCTCAGGTCTTTTCCTTCTGCATCCAAATTTGGGTTGATTTCGCTCATATCACAAAGGTAAGCAATATTCTATATTGAGAAAGCAAAATGCATAAAGCAAGAATTCCATCCATTTTCAGAATCGCTTTATTATTTTCTGAAAGAATAACCAACGCCAATTGAAAACAGAGTGAAGGAAGGTTTTTCTCCTGTTAGACCCTGAAATCCATAAATGGCTGCATTTCCTACAGCAAGTTCAGTTAAATCGCTCGAGGCAAAAAGTAATATTGCAGAAGCAGTAAATCCCGCATGGAAGAATACGCCTCCAGTAGGTTTTTGATAACGATAATGCATGCCGAAAGTACTTGTAGGAATACCGTAGTGCTTTGTTTTTAATTCGTCGTCGGAATAATAATTGCCGTAATGTCCTGCCCAGCCAATTCCCATTTCAAACAAATGCTTTGAACGACCAAAAATAAAGTTGACTTCAAAGCTGCCATTGGCAATGGTCAATTCATTTACTTTTGGGAATTTGGAATAAAAGCCACCCAGCTTTGTTCCTATATTCACCACACCGTTTTTAGTCCAGATATGCTCATAATTCAATGATGCAGGAACGGTTGGACCTAAAATTCCAACATAAATGCTATTGCTGCTGGATTGTACACCTTTTTCTCGTTTCGGATTATCAGAATCTGATGTTTGTGCTTGAATTACAAATGATGCAATGATCATAAATGCAAAGGCAGATAGAATATTTTTCATGACTCAGAATTTTTGCTTATCACAAATATAATATTTATTTGCTGATAAACTGAAGGTTCAATACATAAACTATTTCTCTGCTAATCGGAGTTGGGTATTTCTTCAGATTTCAATATATAAATCACTTGGCTACTCAAATCTGCAATTTTAAAAAGCTCAGTATATATGTCTGCATATATAACACCAATCTTTGTTTTATATACTCCTTTTCTTAAATCCTTGAAATGATCTTCTCGCAGTTTTACAGAATCCTTTTTAATCTTCTGCATAAGGGTTTCAATTCAGCATACAAAAAACTTGCTTAGTGGCATAATTGCGGAGAATCAAAAATAATAGTTAACAGCCCACACCATATTGTTGATTTCTTTTCCCTCTATCAAAGCGGGAAATGCTTAAATTTGCTTTCCGAATTAAATTGGTTTATGGCTGAAAAGTACAATGAAGATAGTATAAAGTCACTGGAGTGGAATGAACACATTCGTCTGCGCCCGGGTATGTACATTGGTAAATTAGGCAATGGTGCATCGCATGATGATGGCATTTATGTGCTGGTAAAAGAAGTTATCGACAATTGTATCGATGAGTTCATTATGGGGTACGGAGCAAAAATTGAAGTCAGTTTGGATGAAAGTAGTATTACCGTTCGCGATTATGGTCGTGGAATTCCTTTAGGTAAATTGGTTGATGTAGTTTCAAAAATCAATACCGGTGCCAAATACGATTCTGAAGTTTTTAAAAAGACCGTGGGTCTCAATGGAGTGGGAACCAAAGCAGTAAATGCCCTTTCTTCCTATTTTAAAATAGCATCATTTCGCGATCAGAAAAGTGTTCATGCTGAGTTTGAGCGTGGAGTACTCACCTTTAAGTCAGAAGAAGTTACCACCAACAAACGCAGGGGTACTGAAGTGTTGTTTGTGCCAGATAATGAGATATTTGGTAATTATCAATACATTGAGGAACATATTGAGCAAATGCTCTGGAATTATGTTTATTTGAATAAAGGTCTTAGTATTACCTTTAATGATCAGACTTTTGAATCAAAAAATGGATTGCTCGATCTTCTTGAAAAAAATATCGACAGTAGTATCCTTTATCCTGTAATTCATGTCGAAGAGGAGGATTTTGAAATTGCAATGACCCATATTGCCCATAGCCATACTGAAGAGTATTATTCATTTGTAAATGGTCAGCGCACAACTCAAGGAGGTACTCATATTGCGGCTTTTCGTGAGTCTATCGTAGATACTATTCGTAAATTTTACAAAAAAGATTTTGATGCTTCTGATGTAAAAACATCTCTAGTGGCAGCCATAAGCATTAGAATTCATGAGCCAATTTTTGAGAGCCAGACAAAGACGAAATTGGGTAGTCAGCACATGGAACCCAATGGCCAAACCATTCGTAATTATGTTAGTGATGTAGTTCGCCGCAACCTCGATAATCATCTGCATATTCACAATGAAACTGCTGAAATTTTGCTGAAAAAGATACAGCAAAACGAAAAAGAGCGCAAGGAAATTACCAATATTAAAAAACTGGCAAAAGAAAGTATTAAAAAAGCCAGTTTGCACAATAAAAAACTTCGCGATTGCAAATTGCACTATAATGTTGGGCAAGATGATCGTCGCCTAGAAACCACTCTTTTTATAACGGAGGGCGATTCGGCAAGTGGATCTATTACTAAAGCCCGCGACCCATATACACAGGCTGTTTTCAGCCTGAAAGGGAAACCGCTAAACAGCTTTGGACTGAGCAAGCGAATTGTGTATGAAAATGAGGAGTTTAATCTATTACAATCTGCCATTAACCTCGAAGAAGGTATTGAAAATATGCGCTATAATAATATTGTAGTTGCCACCGATGCCGATGTTGATGGAATGCATATTCGATTGTTGCTGCTTACTTTTTTTCTTCAGTTTTATCCAGATTTGGTGCGAAGTGGACATCTGTATATTTTACAAACACCATTGTTTAGGGTTCGAAATAAACAGAAAACAATATATTGCTATTCAGATCAGGAGAGGCAAAAAGCCATTAAAGAACTGGGGGTGAAGCCTGAAATTACCCGATTTAAAGGACTAGGGGAAATTAGTCCAGGAGAATTTAGCGACCTCATTGGTCCAGATATGCGTTTGGAACCCGTTATTTTGAAAAAGGACTATTCCATCGACGATATTCTGCAATTCTATATGGGCAAAAATACACCCGATAGGCAAATGTTTATTATTGAAAACCTTAAAGTGGAAGAAGATTTGAGCGAGCTTATTTAATCACGCCTTTGTCATGACAGGTGTTCTAATGATCTAATCTGGGTTGAATCCCTTTGAAACTTTTCTCCAATTATCAGAACCAAGCTTCAATAAACATATTGGTCATAGGTATTACTTTCCAAAACAATATTCCAATATTTGCGAAAAATAAGAGCAAAAGGATTATCCAAACTTGTTTTTTTCTGAATGTAAGAAATGTAAATACCGATGGAATAAGGAAAATCGAATAATATAATAGCCAAAAGAAAATTTGTGTCCCATACGAAGCTCCTTCATGTCCCTGAAAAAGAAATGCTGGAATAATCGCTATAATCAGAACAGTGAAAATGCTGAGTGCCAGTGAAATTATGCTTAGTATTTTGAACAATAGCTGATTCATAGGGGCAAAGCTAATAATTATCCTCTGAATACCAGCAAAAACATACACCCCTATGCGGTGATTGTTTTTTGAGAAAATTAGTTCCAGGGTAATACCCTTTTTTAATAGAAATAAAAAGTGTTTTTGGTGTAAAAATCTGAAATGCTTTTTCCTTTTATGAATGTCATAGCAGCTTCTTAAAAAATAAATTGATGATTAAGTTTTCTTATATTTGCAATACACAAAATGCAGATTTGGATTTATTCAATGTTGAAGACTTCTAAGCCATAATAATCAATATTCAGTAATGACAGAAAAGAAAAGAGCACCGAGAAATAGAACAATAACTGTTTTAGATAAAGAGTCAAAAAATCTGTCAAAAAACTTGTTTATATTCAAAAATGAAACCTCATTTGACATTGAACAGATATGCAACAAAACAATTCTTGGCGATACGCTCAAAGTCATTAAGGCCATTCCTGATGAAGTGTTTGATCTGATTATCATTGATCCTCCGTATAATTTGGATAAAGATTTTCATGGTTTCAAATTCAAGGCATCCGATGATGATGGATATATTACGTACTTGGAATCATGGCTTTCCGATGTTGTGCGGACTTTAAAACCCAATGGTTCACTTTATCTTTGTGGTGATTGGAAAAATACATCAGCGCTTTATCATGTAATGACTAAATATTTAACTGTTCTCAACAGAATTACTTGGCAGAGAGAAAAGGGAAGAGGAGCTAAATCCAATTGGAAAAATGCAATGGAGGATATTTGGTTTGGGGTTAAAAACAAAAATGATTATTACTTCGACGTTGATTCTGTTAAGCAAAAACGTAAAGTTATTGCTCCATACAAAGAAAATGGAAAACCTAAAGATTGGGAAGAAACTGATGAAGGTAATTTTAGACTGACTTATCCGTCAAACTTTTGGGATGATATTTCAATTCCGTATTGGTCTATGCCTGAAAATACAGACCATCCGACACAAAAGCCGGAGAAATTAGTTGCCAAACTTATTCTTGCAAGTTGTCCGGAAAATGGTATTGTGTTCGACCCCTTCCTTGGCTCAGGAACAACATCTGTAGTTGCTAAAAAACTCAATCGAAAATACCTTGGTATTGAATTTAATGAAGAGTATGCGATTTGGACGGAAAAAAGATTGCAAATGACAGACGAAGATGATTCAATTCAGGGATATTCAAATGGTGTTTTCTGGGAAAGGAATACATTGGCAGCACAAAAGAAAAATATTAGTGTAAGAGGTTCTAAAAATGCTGAAACCATTTAAATCTTGATAAGAGAGTGTTGAAATCACAACCCCGCACTCTGTTTTATAAGTGGACTTTTGTATAGTCTGCGGTATTCATCGCCGAAATAGTCTTTATAGATGAAAAAGAGTGTACGCTGGCATAAATCTCAATAAAACTTTGTATTAGTACATCCAATGGAAATAGAGGGATTATGATTAAAGTTAATAATGAAAAAGCTTTTGGTATTATGGATAGTTTTGATGTAGGTGCAATCTGTACAGAGAACAGAGAAGCTGCAAATCCATGCAGAAACAGGGCAAACTTATTATATTAATACCTAAATTCAACAAATAAATGCAACTTTTTAGAGGAGTAAAAGATTAACATTTTTCAAGACAAAGGAGAAAGAAAAAACTCTT
>JAFGWG010000062.1 GCA_016937255.1 Bacteroidales bacterium | reverse complement strand
TAAGAGCGAATAGAAAATCGAACCAAAATAAATTCCCCCCTTTTTCATATCTTTGTAAAAAATATCATTATGAAAAGAGTCATTCATTCAGACAAAGCTCCTAAAGCAGTTGGCCCGTATAGTCAGGCTATTGAAAAAGAAAATACCCTTTATATCAGCGGGCAGATTCCTATAGATGCAAGCACCGGGCAAATTGTTGAAGGCGGAATTAAAGAACAAACCCGACAGGTACTGGAAAATATGGGCTATATTCTTCGCGAAGCGGGTTACGATTATCATAATGTTGTGAAATGTACTTGCCTGCTCGATAATATGGAAAATTTTGCAGCCATGAATGAGGTTTATGCAGAGTTTTTTACCGAAAATCCTCCAGCACGCGCAGCCTTTGGTGTTGTAAAACTGCCTTTGGGTGTAATGGTAGAAATTGAATGTATCGCCGGAAAATAATCCGGAAAAATAAATCATAGCTTATGTCTTTATTATCAGTTATTTGGGATGTCGATCCCGTCATGGTAGATATTGGCTCTTTGCAAATTCGCTATTATGGTCTCCTGTTCGCCTCTGGTTTCTTAATGGGTTACTTCATTGTGAAGCATTTCTTCATAAAAGAAAAAGCGCCCTTGAATGAAATCGATAAAATGTCGATGTACATCATTCTTGGAGCAGTGATTGGAGCACGACTCGGTCATGTAATTTTCTATGAGCCACAAGTGTATCTCAACGATCCTATTCAGATTTTTATGATCTGGAAAGGTGGCTTGGCTAGTCACGGTGGCACTATCGGGCTCATATTCGGACTTTGGCTTTATTCGCGAAAATCGTGGAATAAATCTATGCTCTATGTAATGGATAGAATTGCCATTCCTACAGCACTTACTGCTTCACTTATACGCCTTGGCAACCTTTTCAACAGCGAAATATACGGATACGAAACCGATCTGCCTTGGGGATTTATCTTCGTTCGCGATGGAAATACTACACCCCACCATCCAACACAGATTTATGAAGCTTTATGCTATTTTTTGATTTTCATCGGACTTTTTATTCTGTATGAAAAGCGTAAAGGCATTATTAATCGTGGGCTTGTTGCTGGGTGGTTGCTCACCTTGATTTTCGTTCAAAGATTCTTTGTAGAATTCATCAAAAATGTTCAGGTTGATTTCGAAAGTGATATGGCTTTGAACATGGGGCAAATTCTTAGTATTCCATTTGTCATTATAGGAATAGTCATGATTATTCGCAGTAAAAAACTGGGACCAGCACCAAGGCCTGAAATGAAGAATGCGCCGAAGGAGGAGAAGAAAAAATCTGATTGATGATTTTCAACTAAGTTCATAAATCTTATCTCATACTTCAATAAAACCTTCGTAAACAAAATACTCAGAGCCGGGGAAGTGATTCTCCGGTTTTTTTATGTATAAGCCGAAGCAGGCCGATCCGCTACCGGTCATGGCTGCATAGTGAGCCCCGGAATTGTACATTTTCTCAATAAGCTCCCCTATTTCAGGATATTTTTTTACCGCGTAAGGCTGAAAATCGTTATGCAGAATATTTTTCCACTCGCCCAGCGGCTGAGTAATAAGTTGCAATACAGATGGGCGCTTATCATTTGGAATAATTTGTGCATAGGCTTCAGGAGTTGGTATTCCAGTGCTGCCATCGTGAAGTTTTTTCTTCTTCACAATCTGAATATAGAAACCCTTGAGGCTAAAATCGATATCGCCACAAACATCGCCACGGCCACTGACAATCTGCGCATTATTATGTAAGAAAAACGGACAATCGCTTCCTAATTCTGCTGCCAGAGCAAAGAGATCCATTTCAGAGATTTCAAGATTGGCTGCGTCTTTGCAGATTTTCAGAGCCGAAACCGCATCAGAAGACGCACCACCCAGACCTGCCTGAGATGGGATATGCTTCAATAAATGAAATTCGAGCGAGGGAACATCATACTTATCGTGCATTAATTTCCATGCTTTATACACCAGGTTTTTTTCCAGAGGAATGTCCTCAGAACTTTGATGCAGTATCACATTGGTTTTATTGGCAGGCAATGCTTCAAGACTATCGTGCAAAGGCAGAGGATAAAACAAAGACTCAATATCATGAAAACCATCTTCACGTTTGCGTAAAACATGAAGTCCTAGATTTATTTTCGCATGAGGAAAATGGAGCATGGCTTTGTTTTTTACAAAAATAAGAAAAAGCGGGATAAAAAAAACCCGGCCTTGGGAGCCGGGCTATAAATATAGGAGAAGCGATTATTCTTTAATGAAATTTAAGTACACAGACTGCTTCTCATTTTGAAACTGGATAGTGTAGAATCCTGCAGGCAGGTCACTTACACATATTCCATTCTGGGGGGTCACATTTTGAAGAGAGATAACCTGACGAGCGCCGTTATCGTAAACAAGCACATTAAATAAACCTTCCAGACCGCCGGCAAACACATAGTTATTTACAGGGTTCGGATAGAGAAGAATTTCGTTAACCATTTCGTTAATTCCACTAATCACACTCACATTTACATCAAAACTACACTGATCTATATTTCCGCTATTGTCGGTCACCGTCCAAATAATGGTATTGTTTCCAAGCGGAATTTGTTCTGAAGAAAGGCTGGAAGAGGAATTAAAATCATTCAAAACAGACGATACTGTGCAATTGTCGCTACTGCTTACCGGATCGAACTCTGTTCCACTTACAGTATAGTAAGTTTGACCAATAGAGATTGAAATATTCTGATTGGTCGGGCAAGAAATCTGAGGAGCGATAGTATCGAGCGTTAGAATAGCTGCCATACTGGTATCTGCACCAAGAATATTGCTTACGATGCTACGAATCAAATCGCCATCATTTGCAGTATTTGCAAGCACAAAAAGTGTATCGTTTGTAGCACCAATATGAGTTGCATCGTCGGAAATGGCTAGCCAATTTACCCCATTATCTGAACTTTGCTCCCATACAATGGTATGTGCATCCGTTGATGAGAATGTAAATTCTGTCCATACAGAATCGCAAACATTGAATTGGTCTGCAGGATTTTGAGAAATGGCTGCAGGATACAGATTTCGGAAGAAATAAGCAGCTCCTTCAACAGGGCTATTTGCTGAGCTGTTATACTCAGAAACAATAATATTACTTCCTGATATTGCAATATCGAATCCAAAAAACTGATCGGTCTGAAACATGGAAGAAATGAGCTTGAAATCTTGTGTTGCATTAATCCAACCCCCTGAAGGACGATAATATCCATATACAGCTCCTCTGTTCGATATATTTTTAGATCCAACTAGAATAAGACTATCCTGAATATCGACTGATACTCCGAATTCTGCACTTAATGCCCCATCTGAAGCAGAAAGAATTGCAGTTTCAGCACAAGGAGCCCAATTTACACCTGGTTTTTCGTAAATGTAAACTGCACCTGCATCAGTAGCTTGAGCATCTGATTTTGTAGATCCAACCACCAGAATATCATTTTGAATAGCGACAGAGATGCCAAAGTAATTTGAAGCGGCAGTATCGCCAGGAATAATTTTAGCCGTTTCAGTAGCGCTAATCCATGAACCGACGGGTTTTTCATAAAGATAAACTGAGCCACTACTTGAATAAATCACATCGCTATATGGTGCACCAAGAGCAATAGTTGAATCAGAAATACTTACTGCAAATCCCAAATTATCATTTGCAGCACCATCGGAGGAAGTAATTTTAGCTGTTTCTGTTGCCGCGACCCAAGAACCGGCTGGTTTCACAAAAACATAGGCAGCACCTGCATTAGAAGCAACCTGATCGTTATATGGTGATCCGACAACAAGCGTATTATTGTGCACACTAAGAGAAGCTCCGAATTTGTCGCTATTTCCGGCATCTGATCCGTATAAAATACAGGTTTCGTTTGTATTCCAGCCTGAAGGACTTTTTTCATACACATAAATCGCACCATCGGAAGTATAATGTCCAGCTGCTGCAGGTGCACCAATATAAATAATATCATTTTCAATAACCACAGAATAGCCAAACTGATAATTGACGGTCTCGTTAGATGCATGAAGTTCAGCAATTCTGCTCCAAGCATTTCCATCGAACTCATATACAAAAGCGCGACCGGCATTTTGATTATATCCTATACTACCTACTACAGCTGTATTTCCATCAATATCAACCGAATAACCGTATTTATCATAGGCAGCATTCATCACACTAGAGGGAAGTATTTTAGCTGTTTCCGTAGTATCTGTCCAATCTCCAATTGGTTTCTCAAACAAATAAGCAGAGCCACTACTAACTCCCAGATCATCATTCCATTGCGCTCCAATAATGAACATATCTCCAGAGAGACCTACTGCAAAGCCAAAGCGGTCATCAGCACCGGCATCTGAAGCAATAAATTTAGCAACTTCTGTAGTATCGTGCCAAGCAGACCCACTTTTATGAAACATATATGCAGAACCAGTGTATGAACCACCCTGAAAATCATGATATGCACCAGCCAAAATATAATCACCATCAATACACAAATCTACGCCCAGATAGTCGTATGCTGCGATATCAGAAGATATCAGTTTTGCATTTTGGGTGGCATTCACCCAATTTGCTCCACTTTTTTCAAAAACATAAATACTACCTGTATTGGTAAATGATTCATCTCTTGCAGGAGCAGTTACTGCAATTACATTTCCCGAGATACTTAAGTATTGCCCGAAATTATCATCAATTACACCATCAGAGGCTAGAAGCTTAGCAGTTTGAGTTGAGCTAATCCAACCAGTTACAGGTTTTTCAAACAAGTAAACTGAGCCGCTATTTGAACCATTATCATCGTCGTTGTAAGCACCAACGATTACTATATTTCCCGAGATATCGACGGAGCATCCAAAATAATCATTTGATGCACCATCAGATGGCAGCAGCTTTGCTGTTTCTGTCATAGCCTGCCATCCGCTTATAGGTTTTTCAAATACATAAGCAGATCCACTCTGTAATCCGTTATCATCATTGCAATATGCACCTGCAACAATATAATTACCATCAATGGCTACCGCATATCCGAAATAATCTGATGAACCGGGATCAGAAGCATTTAGCTTACAGGTTTCAGTCATATCCTGCCAACCACCGACTGGCTTTTCAAATACATAAACCGAACCTGATCCGCTATAAGTATCATCATCCAGATTTGCCCCAACAACAATAACATCGCCTGAAATATCTACATCGACGCCAAAATTATCTTGAATTGCAGCATCAGAGGCTGATAATTCGGCTACTTTTTGCCATGTTCCGCCAATTCTTTCAATTACAGTAACGCGACCCGTTTGTAGCAAATAATTCACACTTGCCACAACAGCAACATCGCCGTCAATTGCGACACTATTTCCAAAATAGTGATATGTAGCATTATTATAAGGAGGAGGAGTCGTTCTTTCGAGTTCTGACCATACCTGAGCATTAATTTTCAAGGTTGTAAAAAGGGTCAGAAATAGTATTAAAAATTTGTTTTTCATTGCTTTGTAATTTTAGTTTTAGAAAAAGGTGCCGGCACCAGCCTGCCGGTCACCTAAACAAAGGGATGCCCGAAATATTGAGCATCATTTTGATTTCAGTTTATTTTTTTAAAAGAGTGAGAATCTGCCCAGAATTCATTGGTTCCAAGATCAGGTCGGAACCTTCAAAACGAAAATCAAATTCCGAAGGATTTTGCAGCCCTTCCATTTGCACAGATAAATGTGACTCTGTGACAGAAGTTATTGCCCCTTTTGTTGAAAAAATACTTTTTTTTGTTTCAAGCTGCTGTAAACCGATAAAAGTATAAATAGTACCCTTATTCAGTTCGGAGAAATCACCTTCGGCGTTTACAACAATCCACTCTCCATTTAGTTTTGTTTCCAGTTTATCCATCATTGTACTATTTTGATCTTGATTACATGAAAACATAAAGAGAATAAGAAAATACGAACCGAAATATTCTGCTGTTTTCATGTGAGTTAATTTTAATATTTAACAATAAAATGAAGCACGCAGCCAAAGCCACGCGCCTCAAGAGGTAATAATTATTTAACTTTAGATGGGGGTACAGGATAATGCATTGAATTCATAAGAGAAGGGCCAAAAGAGAAACCTACCATTTCAGCAAAATATGGTTTCCCATAGGTTCCGCCACCCATATAATCTTCTTTTACCAACATTCTTTCTTCGATACGGGTTCCATACTTGCAGCTGTAAAGAACATCAGCTACACATGTACGATATAGGATTTCGCCATAAGAATTGGTTACTACTTTCCACTCAGATTGAGTTGCAACATCTAAGAGAGTAGCATCGTCACCAACACCTGAACCTCTGCTTAATAAATGTGCATCTACAGTTGCCCATTCGCCACCGGCATGAGAAAGTTTTCTAGCAGAACTTGAAGCGACCATATTGTTTATCCCTGCCTGGGTAACTTGGAAAGTAACAGAATTTTCTGCAATAAAAGGAAGTTTCCCAAAATAGTCATCTGACAGTTCATAATTTGTTCCCATTGGCACACTTTGTTGTGAAAATGCTTTAATATTTAGAGTATGGTTTCCGGCAGTCATTTTCCCACCATAAATTAAGTCGAGCAAAGCATATACGATGTAATTGTAATCCTTAAAAAGCTTAGAAGAGTTAAAAGCTGCATCTGCTTCTGTGTATCCGGCATCGGTTTTAGGGAGAATTACAAAATTGAAATCTTTGGTTTTCTCATAATCTTCATACCATAGTTCAGCATCCCATGCTACAAGTGCTTTTCCGTCGAGTGAAACATAAAAACAAATTGTACCATGATCATAATCACAACTGCTGGCCTGACACCATTTCATATTATAGTATTTTGGAGACTGTGGCAAACTTAAATTGGCTGTAAGCTCACCATTACCTGGAGTAAAAGTACTACTGCTATAAGTCAGTGTTCCACGTTCTTCTTCTTTTAATGGACGAAGATATTTAGGACCATTCTCTGCCAACTTCTCGGCACCCGCCTGATCTACAAGAACCTGAACTTCACCGGAACAAGCAACCATTTTAGCTTCCTCATCATCATCGCTTTCACACAGGCCAAAATCGACTTTTACAGTATGTGTTCCAACAGACATATTTTGTATAGCTGCAGTAGTATATTGACTTACAATTCCACCTTCAACAAAAATCTCTTGAAAAACCCATACATCTTGGTTGGTTTCCAAAAGAGATTGATCAGCTTGAATTTTCTCGATAAAATCGGGACTAATACTCAAAGGGATATTTATATATGTCCACACTTTTGAGTAATTGCTAGGAAAGGTATAAGGTCCGGCATGGCAGGTTTTCTTTCCATCAATATATACATCTACATAGGCATAAGCAAAATGAGACACATCGAGTCCACCTTCTTGAGCCAGTTCAATCATTGTTTTTCCAAGTTCCATACGCACATAAAGCTCGTCGCCCACATTTACTTTTTCCTGATAAGAAGCAGGCTTGAAAGAAGTGTAGAAATACCCATTTCCTGCATCAAAATCTGATTTCACTTTTTTATCTGAAGCATTTTCATCTTGATCATTTACCTGATCATCATTAGGAGCATTATCCTTATCTATATCCTTGTCTTTGTCTTTCTTCCCCCCTGTTACTTTACCAACTTTATCTTTGGCATTTTTAAACGGATTGGTTTGAGCGTTTGCACCAAAAGCCATCATGCTAAAGCAAATGGCAAGAATCATAAATAGTTTTGTCGTTTTCATTTTGCTGGTTTTAAAAATTAATTCTACGGCTAAATTATGCTCAAAACCAGCCTCTACCATTAATATATTGGCGAGTTGAATAAAAATATTGGTGAAATAATAAATATTAAGGGTGAAATTTTTAGATCAAATGAAATTATATAATTTTCATCCGTTCCATAAGCTCACTGCGGTAGTTCTGGCTAACGGTTACAAATTCTTCACCCAGATAAACCAGATTATCCTCCACCTGAGTAATTTTATCAAGCGCCACCCCATGTGAACGATGAATACGCATAAACTTACTACCCAACTTCACAAGTACATCTTTCAAAAAAGCATGAACAATAAACTGTCCTTTTTCACAGTGAATTACAGTATAATTATCCATGGCTTCGAGCCATTTTATTTCAGAAAGCTCTATCTTCTTAAAAACACCTTTATCTTTTACAAAGATGCTATTGTCTTCGGTTTTAATTTCAGGATTTTCTGCTCGTCTGACTTCAAATTTCTTAATAGCAAGCTCTATATTATTTCTCAGATCGGCGTCTTTGAAAGGCTTGGTTATAAACCCCATGGGATTTGCTTTAGCCGCTTCAGAAAAAGTTTTCTCATCTGTATAAGCCGTAATAAAAATAATAGGAACATTAAATTTTTCAAGAATCAATTTCCCCAGATCTATGCCACTTTTTTCAGAATTTAGGTTAATATCGAGCAGACAAATATCGGGCTCTTCCTCTAGAAGAAAGGGCAATGCATCGTTGTATGAATGAGCAATACCAATAACTTCATAATCCATTTTCTGGAGCCTCATTTCAATATCCATGGCAATAGAAAACTCATCTTCCAAAATCAATATTTTTCGCTTTTCCATACTTATTTTATTTCTGTTTTAAACTCAAAACAGGCGTAAAACCCATCCCTGTTTTCCATCTTCAATGAAGATTTTAATTGCCGCGCAAGACCTGAAGCCAAACGCATGCCCAATGATTTGCTATTAGCTATACTAAATCCTTCAGGCAGCCCTTTGCCATTATCGGCTATTTCCATTTTTACAATATTGTTGTGCACACTGCATTGAATACTTATTTTTTTATCTTGTTGATTATCTTCAAAAGCATGTTTTATTGAATTGGTTATCAGCTCATTAATAATCAATCCACAAGGCACAAGCTGGTCAATATCGACTTGCACCTCATCGATACTACTGGTAAGCACAACTCCCTTTTGGTCCAGACTAAAACTGGTTTGCAAATATGAGCAAAGGTTTTCCACATATTCCCTGAAACTGATTTCGCTCAAGTTTGCTGATTTATAGAGATTTTCATGCATCATGCTCATGGCTTCAATCCGGCTTTGACTTATTCTTAATACTTCTGCAGGGTCAGTTGCCTGAGTTTTCTCAGATTGAAGATTTAAAAGGCTTGAAATTATTTGCAAATTGTTTTTTACCCGATGATGAACTTCCCGAATCAAGACTTCCCTTTCCTTTAATGCTGAATTCAAGTTGAGGTTTAGTACCGATATTTTTTTATTCCGGCGGAAAACAAAAATAAGAAACAAAGCAATTACAAGAACCACAAAACCAAGGGCGTAAACACCAATAAGATTGCGTTCATTCTGCAAGCTGATATTCTGATTAATCAAATTCTGCCGCATAGTACTATCTTCAAGCTGCTGAATTATATTTTCCTTATTGTTGAGGTTTAGTTTCATTTGAAATTCCGCAATAAGTTTTTCCTTATTCTCATTAAAAATTGTATCGTTTAGTGCCTGATACCTTTCCATATACGAAAGAGCCTCTGAAAAATCATTTTTTGCTTTAAAACACAGATATAAATCGCGATAAGTATTAAGCTTTAGCTGTTTACTTTCAATAAAATCAGAAAGAGATAATGCCCGTTTCAGTTTTTCGATGGCAATATCATATTCCTGCAAATAATAATGAGTTCTGCCACTAAGCATTAAAGCTTCAGAAACCCCTTGTGGATTATTTATTTTATCAAATTCAAGTTCAGCGGAATTAAAAATATCCAGTGCTTTATCATATTGGCCATTAACCATGAATATTTCACCAATACGTAAATATGTAATCTGACATCGTCTTACCCGGTTAAACTTTTTCCAAATGGAAAGTGATCGATAAAACAATATTAGCGCCTCATCGAAGTGCCCAGTTTTAAATTTTAGATTTCCCAAATCATATAATATCCAAGCCTCCTGAATTACCGCATGAGCAAGCTGGTATTGTCTTTGCGACTGGCTAAAATGTTCTTCCGCAGCATCGTATTCATTAATTTCAAGCATTAATGAACCAATATTGGAATGAACTTCTCCAATATTTAACGTATCATTATTTGCTTCAAAGATTTCAAGTGCTGCATAAAAATTATTCAATGCCTTGTCGTACTCACCAATATGCAGATAGGTTTTACCCAAATTGCTCAAACAAGCTGCAACTCCACGATCGAAATGATTGAGTTTACTCCAGTAAATAGCCTCATTAAAATGAGTAATTGAACTATCGTATATACCAATATCTTTATATAGAGATCCTAAAAAATTATGAAAATACGCCAAATCAGTTGTATCGGTATGTAGTTCGCTAAAATACATTCCAACATAACAATAATAAATGGCTGAATCGGGTTGGTTAAAATGATATTCCTCTGCTACTATCGAATACAATAATGCCTTTTGCTTATCCGATTTCTCATATCTGGCCTCATGCAGCAAAGAATCTACATATTGTTTGTCTTGCGCTTTTAGAAAAGTCGATGACATCAATATCGTTAATAAAAAAGCTTTAACCTGAATAATTCTCATGCAAAAACACTGTTTCAAGACCTATACAAAAGTATCTAAATTTACGCATATTATTCAAATTTTTATGAGCAGCATAAATTATTATCTTTGTTACAGAATATTGAGATTAAGGCATACAATTTGCTTTTTACTCCAATTATCATGAAAAAACTGCTCGTCATATTTGTCTTCATTTTCTTTTCCGGCTATTCTTTTGCCCAGGAATTCACAAAAATCAGTGAATATGATTGCGGCAAAGATGTTCAATATTTTACTGGCGATGATTTTGGCAATACTTATATACTTTATAAAAATGGAAATTTTGTTCGAATCGACAGTAGTTTGAAGAAAACGAGTATTCCGGGATCAAAAATCATTGGAAACATATCAATCGACACTAAAAACCCTTTCAAAATTCAGATTTTCAACAGCGACGAGCAAAGTCTGACTTTTTACAATAATGAGTTTACACCAACAAATAGCATTTCCTTCATCAATATGGACATGAATGAAGCCTTGCTCTGTTGTGCGTCCTCAGGAGATGCATTTTGGGTATTGGAAGAAAATGGTTTAAATCTGGTGCGATATAGTAGCGATTTGATTAAAATTAGTGAAACTAGAGGCAGTGAACTTTTTAATGATAATTTCACCCTTCCAACAGTCATGCGAGAAAGTGGCGAATTTCTCATCATCTGGCAAAGTGGTGGGTCAGCCATCATTACCGATAAATTTGGAAATCTACGCTGGGAGTTTCCAGAAGAAGCAGATTATTATGCGCTAAATGCTCCTTATCTATATTTTTTGAAGGAAACAATACTTACAGCTTATCATCTTCCAACACATAAAAACAAGTCAATTGAACTCCCTGTTGAAAACTTTGAAAAACTTATTATTCGTGAAACTCACTTCTATTTCCTTAAAAAAGGAAAGATTTATCATTATAAATTGAAATAAGATTTTGATTTTATTGTAAAAAAGCAGAAATTAGCAGCAAATTAAGAATAAGAGTATGCATATTGCTATTGCTGGAAATATCGGAAGTGGAAAAACTACACTAACAGGCCTTTTGGCTAAACATTATAAATACGCTCCACAGTTTGAAGACGTAGATGATAACCCTTACTTGCAAAGTTTCTATGAGGATATGAAGCGCTGGTCTTTTAACCTGCAAATTTATTTTCTGAATAGCCGCTTCAGACAGATTGTGGAAATTCATAATAATGAAAAAAACGTTATTCAAGATCGTACCATTTATGAGGATGCACAAATTTTTGCACCCAACTTGCATGATATGGGGCTAATGTCTTCTCGTGATTTTGATACTTACAAAAGCATATTCGACCTCATGGTTTCATTTATCAAACCACCAGATTTGCTTATTTATCTCAGAGCCGATATTCCCACACTCGTCAATCAGATTCAGAAAAGAGGACGCGATTACGAAAACTCTATTCGCCTTGATTATTTGAAGAGCCTGAATGAGCGTTACGAACAGTGGATTGAAACCTATGATGCAGGCAAACTGCTAGTCGTTAATATGGAAAACATACACTTCATCGACAATAAGAAAGACCTTTCTCACGTCATTGAAAAAATAGATGCCGAGCTCTTCGGACTATTCTAATGAATACTTTTTACGGTATAATTCCGGCACGATACGATTCCACACGCTTTCCAGGTAAGCCGCTGGCTGCGATTGGCGCTAAGTCCATGATTCAATGGGTCTTTGAAAACAGTGCAAAAGCTTCATTTTTGAAAGACGTTTATGTAGCTACCGATGATGTAAGAATTGAAAAAGCTGTTCAGAATTTTCAAGGCAAAGTTCTGATGACCGGCAAGGAACATCCAAGTGGTACCGACCGGGTTTTTGAAGCTGCATCGCAAATTATTCCTGCTGCATCGGATAAAAATTCAACTATTATCATCAATATTCAAGGCGACGAGCCATTTATTGATCCAGATATTATTGATCAACTTTGTCGCTTATTCGACAATGAAGAAGTTCAAATTGCCACATTGGTGAGAGATTTTGACAATGATAAAGATATTGCTTCGGCTACCACTATAAAAGTTGCACTTTCCAAGAAAAATGAGGCTTTATATTTTAGTCGTTCTCAAATTCCACATCTAAGATCATTTGATAAACAAAAAGAAATACATAATCAATTTCCGTTTAAACAGCATATCGGCATTTATGCTTATCGATTTTCTGTGCTTGAAGAAATTACAAAATTAGAGCCTTCTGATTTGGAAAAAGCCGAATCTCTTGAACAACTAAGATGGATAGAAAATGGCTATACAATTCATGTTGCAAATACAAATTATAAAGGACATTCGGTAGATGTTCCTGAAGATATTAATAACTTAAAAAAAATCTTTCCGGAGTATTTTAATGGGTAATGGGTGGAGTTATTGTTTTCTTTGTTGTAATAATTATTATTGCT